>CAZLIO010000207.1:0-6459 GCA_964559025.1 uncultured Pirellulales bacterium
TGGACTACCTGAGTCAGGCAGCGTAATTATATAAAATGGCAAAAGTCGAGCTTAGGCGTTCTACTTGTGCTTATATAATTTTCGTGTATTTTTTATATATTGAGGAATGCAGGTGACACGAAAAGTTCAGCCTCTGATTCACTTTGAGCAGCTTGAGCCACGAATCCTGCTTTCGGGTGATAGTTTACATAATATTGCCCCTAATCCATATCAAGATACTATTTTCTACAATACTTCAGTAGTTGACCAGTTTGTTGAATTACGAGATGCAAATGGGCAGGTTGAGGAACAAATTAACCAGGAACTGCTCCAACCCAGTACACCCAACCCAAATTTTTGCCAGCCAATCATCACTTTGTTCATAGATGATGATAATACAAGTGACGAATCAGGCGAAGCGGAGCTAAGTGTTGATAATTGCAGTTCTACTCAGACCGGTGATGTTCTTGTTGTGCTCTCGGGTAGTTCTGAAGGAAATATCGAAAGCAAAGTCGGCACAACTCAAGAGGGTAGTATGCCGGTCTATATAAATAATGCCGATTTAAGCATTGAATATGATACATCCATCGAGATCAGGGGACCTCCGACTGAGATTGTATTCATCGATTCTTCAGTCAATCTTGATTTTCAGCTTGCAAACGCATTTCAATCCGGCGTCGTGGTTAGTGTCTTAGATGGCAGTATAGACGGTATTCAGCAGATCACAGACATCCTTTCAGGCTATCATAACCTTTCTGCTATTCATATTATTTCTCATGGTGAATCCGGTCGGATAGTCCTGGGTACTGGGGTGCTGGATTCTGACTCACTGGAGTATTATTCAGATTCCCTTACAGCTTGGAGTGATTCGCTGACAGCGGATGCCGATATCCCTCTATATGGTTGCTCTTTCGCCGACGGCACTGCGGGCATCGACTTGGTTGATCGAATCGCTAAGATAACCGACGCGGATGTAGCGGCTTCCACGGATCCAACGGGTGCAGCCGAGTTGGGTGGGGATTGGGATCTGGAGCTGAGCACGGGCGTGATCGAGACGCAGGGCTTGCATCAGAGCTTGATAGTGAATGATTACCCTCATCTGCTGGCGATTATTGAAGGGGATGAGAGTGATAATACCCTGACGAGCAATGCAGCCGAAGATGACACCCTGGCCGGTTATGCGGGCAATGATATTTACGAGTTCCACGACAACTGGGGCAGCGATACGGTGGTGGAAGTGTCTGGTGAAGGCGATGATACCCTGGATTTTTCTGCTGTTGCAACGGATCTTATCTTTACGATTCATGAAGATGACACGATATCTGTTACAGACGGCACAAACACGCTCAGCAACGTCGCTGAAATGGAAAGCCTGATCGGCGGCAGCGGCAATAACACCTTTGTCTTTGAGAACGGCGGCGCTATCGCCGGTTCTATCGACGGCGGGGCGGGCGGCATGAACACCCTTGATTTTTCCGCTGTTACGGAGACCCTCCGTGCCATCATCCATGCGGATGGAACTGTGTCAGTGGGCACTCTGCCGGGTGTCTGGACCCTGCTGGGCTTTATTCCGGAAGAGGCCCTTGACTTCCTGGTCGAGGCAAATACGCTGAGCCATGCGGCGAATATGGACCGCCTGATCGGCGGCAGCGGCGATAACACCTTCGCTTTTGAGGACAATGCGGCCTTTGCCGGAACCATCGAAGGCGGGGTGGGTGGTACCAACACGCTCGACTACTCGGACTACAGCGGCCCGGTGGATATCGACTTTACTGCCAGCCCCGGGACGGCAACGGGTACGCTGGGCATAGCCAATATCCACAATGTCAGGGGCGGCGAGGGCGGTCTGTCCGTAACTGGAAGCAGCAGTGCAAATGAGACGGTTTCCTACGCCTCCTCTGCGGTGGGCGTGATTTCGAACCTGGCCGGGCTGGGCGGCATCGACAATATCGAGGGAACGGCCAATGACGATTTCCTGACAGGCAACGACGCCGTGAATACACTGATCGGAGGCCAGGGAGACGACACACTCCGCGGTGAGGGCGGCGACGATACCTACTTGTTCGAGGAGAACTGGGGAATCGATTTGATTGTTGAGGACGGGGACGGCGGCACAGACACGCTGGATTTCTCTCAGGTCACGGCCTCGCTCACGTTTACTTTTCATCTGGACGGCACTGTCTCGGTAACCGATGGCACGAACGCCCTCTATTCGGTGGCGAACATTGAGAACGTGATCGACGGCCAGGGCGATGATACATTTGTGTTTGAGGATCAGGCCACATTCGACGGGACCATTGGCGCGAGCAACCTGTTCTTTGGCTTGCTGGGCCTTGACCAGGGCGGGGGTACCAATACACTGGACCTGTCCGATTATACAACGAACGTTGAAGTGGACCTGGGTTTCTCGATCCCGGGCATAGACATCATCACGTTGCCGCCGCTGCCGGCGTACGCGACCACGGAACTTACGACCGGTGGGACCAAGGATATTGTCACGGGATTCTACAACGTTCATAAGGTGATCGGCGGTGAGGGTAATGACACGCTGTATGGATCGGGCGACGGCAATGTACTGATTGGCGGGCCGGGCAACGACACGATCTGGGGACGCGATGATGTGGACCTGCTGGTGGGCGGTCAGGGCGACGACATCCTCAACGGCGGGGTCGAGCAGCCCATCCTCGACGTGCTGACGCTCCTGGATCTCGGCATGCTCGAGGAGACCTTCGGGGTATCCATGGCCCTGCACATCGCCGGGGGCGGCACTGTTTCGACCTTCTTTGGTGAGTTGTTCGCAGGTGACGAGGACATGGTTTCCTATGCCGATGTGGTTGTTGATCCTTTGGATCCCAATCCGGAAATCGGGGTCACGGTGAGCCTGGCGAACCCGGGCACGCAGCAGAACACCATCAGAGCCGGATGGGATACGTTGTCCGCAATCCGGGGGATCATCGGTTCAGACTATAACGACGACCTCACGGGCGATACGTATGGCAACACATTGATCGGCGGCGCAGGCAACGATACTCTCAACGGCGTAGAGGGTCTTAATACATTGGTGGGCGGCGAGGGGGATGACGTATTGAACGGCGGCATCGACCTGGACATCGCATCGTATACCGATGCGCAAAGCGCCGTGTCGATCAACCTGGGCGATATTGGACAACAGGATACCCTTGGCGCCGACCTGGACACGTTCTATAGCATCGAGGGGCTTGAGGGATCGGAGTATGACGACACCCTGCGCGGCGATGGCAACGACAACATCCTGCGTGGCGGCGCAGGCAATGATCTGCTCGAGGGTGAGCTTGGTAATGACGTGATCGAGGGTGGCGAGGGGGAAGATACCGCCAGCTACGACCACGTGGACAATACGGCCGGTGATGGCGTAATGGTCTGCCTCTGGTCTTTCCTGCCGCAGCTGACCCTGAGCGCGGGCATCGATACATTGAGCGAGATCGAGCATCTGATCGGCTCGGAATACGACGACATCCTGATTGGCAACTCCGGTGACAATGTGCTCGAAGGCGGTAAAGGTCACGACCTTCTCTGCGGCGGCCCGGGGTCCGACACGTATGTCTATAAAGGGGATTGGAACACGGATATCATCGTTGACGGTCTCGAGGACCTGGTGGGGCATCTCACAGGCTATGCCATTTCCGACGCGATCGACACATTGAAGGCCACGGTTATCGAGGCGGTCGACTTTCTGGATATTCTCGATACCATGGATATCTCCGGTGACGAAGCGCCTCCGCAGGACCCGGATACCCTCGACTTCCTGAACGTAACCAGGGACCTGGACGTCATGATACATGACGGCAGTCGCGTGTCCGTTGATGACGGCGCGGGCAATACCCTCAGTGACGTCGGGGGTATGGACGCCATCGTCGGCGGCAGCGGCGAGAACACCTTTACCTTTGAAACCAATGGTGCGAGTTTTATCGGTACGGTCGACGGCGGCGGACGCGGTGTGCTGAACTACTCGGCTTATACGGATGCCATCGAGGTAGACCTGCGCAGCACGGATGGTGCAACATCCGGCACGGTGCAGGGCACGGCCGGTGTTACGGGCATCTTCAAGGTGATTGCCGGTCCAGGGGACGACGCAATCACGGGTGGCGGTGTTGATGAGACCCTGCTGGGTGGAGCCGGTAACGACACGATCAAGGGCGAGGGCGGCAACGATATCATCGATGGCGGTGAAGGTGATGACCTGATCGATGGCGGCGAAGGAATCGACAGTGCTTCCTATGCTGATGCCGCATACCCGGTCACTGTCGATCTGACCATCACCGCGGCTGATACACCCAACGCTTTTGTCAAGGACGGCGCCACGATCCTTGCGAGCGATGTGCTCTCTGGTATCGAGAATGTCATCGGTTCGGCTCACAACGACATCCTGACCGGTGATGACGACAACAACATCCTGATGGGCGGCAACGGCAACGATTTGCTGACCGGCCTGGCCGGCGCAGATTTCCTGATGGGCGGTGCCGGCAACGACACCTTGCTCGGCGGCGACGACGACGACCTCTTGCAGAGCGGCGCGGGCGATGACACGGTCAGCGGCAGCGAAGGCAGTGATACCGCGTCCTATGCTGACGCGGCCTCATCGGTAACGGTAGATCTGAGTGATACGTCCGGCGGCATCAACGCGTCTGAGGGCGTCCTGACCGGTGACATCCTGTCGGGCATCGAGAACGTGATCGGTTCGAATGACATCGACGTCCTGATAGGTGATGATGGCAACAACATCCTGATCGGTGGTGCCGGCGGTGATACACTCCATGGCCTAGGCGGTGTCGACTACCTGCAGGGCGAAGAGGGCGAGGACCGGCTGTTCGGTGGTGCCGGCGAGGATATTCTCAATGGCGGCCCCGGCAACGACCTGTTGAACGGCTATCTTGAGGGCGGTGCGCCTGTGGATGATGTAGATGTCGA
The DNA here is from genome assembly GCA_964559025.1 of uncultured Pirellulales bacterium. GTDB lineage: Bacteria > Planctomycetota > Phycisphaerae > Sedimentisphaerales > Anaerobacaceae > NIOZ-UU13. The sequence goes on from CAZLIO010000207.1 coordinate 4,927, forward strand.
TACAGCCGACTATGCCGATGCCCCGGGCGGCGTTGAAGTCGACCTGGACGGACCCGCAGACCAGGAGACGGTTAATGCCGGGCTCGACACCTTGATCAACATTGAGAGCCTCATCGGTTCAGAGTTTGACGACGTGCTGACCGGCGATCCCAGGGACAACGTGCTCGAAGGCGGCGATGGCAACGACATCCTGCAAGGTGCAGGCGGCGCCGACACCCTTGACGGCGGCACGGGCAGTGACACGGCGTCGTACGAGGATGACGGCGGCCCGGTCTCGGTGAATCTCGATGACATAGCCGTGGACGCCTCCGGCAGTGTAGATGAATTGATCGATATCGAGAATCTGGTGGGCTCCGAGTTCGCCGACACCCTGCGGGGTGACATGGGCGACAACTACCTCTACGGCCTTGGCGGCAACGACTTTATCTATGGCGACATGGGAGACGACATCCTCGAGGGCGGCGACGGGGCCGACCTGCTGGATGGCGGTGAGGGTAGTGATTACGCGTCGTTCCGGAACGACACAGTCGCTGTGGACGTTGATCTCGGCGGCACTGCGACCGATGGTTTCGGGCAGGTTGACACGCTGAACGCCATCGAAAACCTGGAAGGCTCGGGTCACAACGACCGGCTGACCGGCAATGGAGAAGACAACGTGCTCATGGGCCGCGACGGTATAGACACGCTTCTCGGTGGTGCCGGCGATGACACCCTCGAGGGCGGCGCAGGCAACGACATCCTCACGGGAGGCGATGGCAACGACACGGCCGCTTACGAAAACGCGGGTACAGCCGTCACCGTGACGCTGCAGAGTGTCGGTGTGCAGCAGGATACGCTTGGTGCGGGCCAGGATACCCTTACCGGGATCGAGAACCTGACCGGGTCGGGATTTGACGATAACCTCACCGGCGACGTTTATGACAACGTTCTGTCGGGCGGCGATGGAAACGATACTCTCAACGGCGCCGGCGGCGCAGATACCCTGTGGGGTGAGCAGGGTGACGATACGCTCCTGGGGGGTGCCGGTGATGACATCCTATTCGGCGGCGCAGGCGACGACGTTCTGACCGGTGGTGATGGCACGGACAAGGCCTCCTATGCGGACGCCGAATCGCGGGTTGCCGTGGACCTGTCCAATACCCTTGCCCAGAATACGGACGGGGCCGGAATCGATACATTAACGGAAATCGAGAATCTCACCGGTTCCGATCATGACGACATCCTCTTTGGTGATGCCAACGACAACGTTCTCATCGGGCGTTCCGGTGATGACATCCTGGAAGGCGGGGACGGGGTCGACACCCTGGATGGTGGCGATGGCACGGATACGGCTTCCTACTGGCACGACTCCGGCCCTGTGAGCGTGGACCTGACCGGGGATGCGATCGATGGTTTCGGCAATGTTGACACCCTTGACAGCATCGAAAACCTTGTGGGTTCGGCCCGTGATGACGTGCTGATCGGGGATGACGGCGATAACATCCTGATCGGCGGTGCGGGCGAGGATGTGTTGCAGGGCGGCGCAGGCGATGA
>CAZLIO010000208.1:0-6441 GCA_964559025.1 uncultured Pirellulales bacterium
GAGCGTAGTACTTTGGGGCAAAGTAGCATTTATCGAGGTTTGTTTTTAAGATATGGAGATTAATGTTATGAGTGGTAAGTTGCTTGATGATTTGGGGCAGTTACAGCGTGCGGTAATCGAGGTGGTCTGGGAGCTTGGTGAGGCAAGTGTCCATCAGGTTCGCAAACGGCTTAGCTCTAAGAAGAAGCTCGCCTATACAACGGTTCTCACTGCCATGCAGAAGTTAGAGAAGGCCGGCTGGCTGCGACACCGGACCCAGGGCAAGAGCTATATCTATCTGCCGACGCGGACCCGCGAAGAAGCCGGCGCCAATTCGGTGCACAAATTTATGGAGCGGATGTTCGACGGGGATGCTCTTTTGATGTTTCAGCATCTGATGCGTCAGAGCAAGCTCAGTGACGTGGAGCTTCGAGAGCTTCGGAAAATGATTGACCAGAAAAGAAAGGAGAGCAAAAAATGATACGCGAACTATTCCTAAGTGATTTTTCGTTGTCGAGCTGTGTATGGCAGAGCACGATTTTTATTGTGGTCGGCCTTGTGGGCAGCTTCATCCTTAGGCATCGCTCGTCAAGGGCACATCAGGTGCTGTTTTTAGCGATGATGGCAGCAGTGATTGTGCCGATTATGAGCATATTGGTCAAGCACTATGAATTAGGTATGTTTGTAGCCGAGACGGTCGCAATCCAATCGCCAGCCGAAGATTTGACAAGGGGAAGTAATTATGGGGCCCCTGGAATCATCTCGGCTGAAAATATTGAGCATAAGCCGGGTCATATTGATGAGATTTTACCATCCACGATGGCTGGTTCAGAAAGTGCCAAATTACCCTGGCGTTCGGTAGTGTTAGGCGGTTGGATTGCAGCAAGCTTGATTTTAGCTGCCCGCTTGCTTGTAACATTCGTATTAGGAGTTCGGATACTTAGCCGCGCGCTGCCTTTGCACTGTGAGAGGATTGAACAAGCATTGCATCCGGCCAAGTCAAAACTTGGAATAGATACAGATGTAATGGTTCGCAGCAGCCGGAGCATTCGCAGCCCTGTTACATGGTGTTGGAGGCACAGACCCATTCTGTTAGTACCAAGCGAAGCCGGGCGATTTGACAATAGGATTGACTGGGCTGGTGTGCTTTGTCATGAATTAGCCCACTGGAAAAGGCGTGACCATATCAGCGGATTATTAGCAGAGCTTGTGGTTTGTATCCTCCCGTGGCATCCGCTTGTATGGTGGGCAAAGTCTCGGCTGGTCAGACTAAGTGAGCAGGCCTGCGACGACTGGGTCGTAGCCAACGGCCAGCCTGGCACGGACTATGCAGAGTCGCTGCTCGATTTGACACCCGGCGGCCAGATGGCGTTTGTGCCTGCGGTGGTGCGCAGCAAGAGAGGCTTGGCCGGCAGGGTCCGCCGCATTCTGAAAGATAACTGCGGCAACCCGCGCACCGGAGCGGTATGGGCCTTGGCAGTGAGCATTGTGGCGATATGTCTGGCCGTGGGGATCGCCTTCGCACAAACAAGACCCGCAAGCCCGTCAGCCGCATCAGAGACCGAGCCGGCCGCTGCATCTTCTGACTCTAAATTTATTCTGGACAAAATGATTGAAAACCGCAATAAGGTTGAGAACTTCAAATGCATCAATGAGCAGTTCATATCCTATCCAACAGACATTTTGAAAAATATTCCGGGACTAAATTTAAAAATATATCGTCCGCAGGAAGAAGCCCAGAAACGAATATATCGTTACCAAATAGACCACTTGGCGTTGGATAATAAAGGTACTGGAAGAGTAACGAGGATATGCGAAGAAGCAGATGCAAAAGGTGATCGCACTGGCAAAAGAACAACAAAAGAGACAATCACATGGGATGGGAAAAACTCAGTTAGGTACTTTGAAATCTCTGGACGTACTTCTGCAACAATAGGTGGAACCAAACAACCTCTTGAAGTAACGAAAAGATACGCGCAACCTTGGACAGTTTTTGGAGATAATTTCTGTAACGATCTTACAAGAGCATTAGAGCAAAACGAAAAGATAAATATTGAAAAACAAAAGGATGGAAACTACCGGATTGAGATCTTACGCTCGCAAGACAGGAAGATTATTGGCGTGATTGCTCCCAATCAGGGTTACTCTATGATTTTACAGGAGGTATATCTTGAAGGAAAGCTTCATGAAACAGAAAAAGCCCGGTTTGAGCAAGTGAAGCCAGGGATTTGGTTTCCCGTTAGCGGCGAATATTCTACCGGTATCACTACAGGAACCGGCGTTAGAACCACTATGACAATTAAAGAAATAAAGATTAATGATCCAAATTTTTATGATGATTTATATCATGTAGATTTTGCCGAGGGAACGTACGTTCAGGATATTGCTACTGGCTCATCCCATGTATCGACGCGGCAGCCGCCTTTCCTCCTCGGAAAACCCCTGCCCAAGTTGGAAGATTTGAAAATTGACCTTTTGCCGGCAAACGCGGCCGACAAGATGATACTTTTATGCTTTCTGGATATCGAGCAGAGTCCGTCGAGAAACTGCCTGCGACAGTTGAACGCAAGGGCACAGGAACTCAAGGCAAAAGGCATGGCGATTGCGGCAGTGCAAGCGTCGAAGATTGACGAGAACAGCCTCGACGAATGGCGCAGAAAGCATAATATCTCCTTCCCATTCGGAACGGTTCAAGGCGATGAGGATAGAGCACGCTTCACGTGGGGGGTACGCTCGCTTCCCTGGCTAATTCTGACCGACAGCCGGCACGTGGTAGCCGCCGAAGGTTTCGGATTAAGCGAGCTCGACGCGAAGATCGAGCAAATTGATGGAGACTAAGACGAAGAAACGGTGCATCTGGAGTGAAATTGCTTAGAGACAAACACTGAGAAGATGCACAGAAAGATGCGCATGAAGACAGAAGAGATCAGATTGATAGCACTTTTGCCTGGATTAGTCATTATTTGTTGGTTTAACTTGCCGGCGGGGGCACAATATGGCGGCGGCACGGGCGGACCCGGCGATCCCTATCTGATTTACACCGCCGAACAAATGAACAGAATCGGCGCCAAGACGAATGATTTGGACAAACATTTCAAACTGATGGTAGACATCGATTTGAGCATATATGTGGGCATGCAGTTCAGGACCATTGGGTCCCGCAGCAGCACCGCCTTCCGAGGCGTGTTCGACGGTAACGGCAAAAGAATATGGAATCTCACCTACACTTCCACAAATAGGGACAACGTAGGACTCTTCGGATACCTCAGAGGCTCCGAGGCCGAGATCAGAAATCTCGAACTTGTTAACCCGAATATCGACGCCGGGACAAAGTCGTACGTCGGCTCGCTCGTTGGTTACAACGAGGGAACTATCACCGACTGCTATGCCACGGGTGTCAGCGTTTCGGGCGGGAATCGTATCGGCGGACTGATTGGGTACACCCGAGATGGAACCATCACGAACTGCCGCGTCAAAGGCGGCAGCGTCTCAGGAGATGAGGAGGTCGGCGGACTGGCGGGATACAATCGGGCCGGCATCGCGAACTGCTATGCGACTTGCAGCGTCTCCGGCAACACAAATATCGGTGGACTGGTGGGAAACAATGAAAAGATAATCAAGAATTGCTATGCCACAGGCGTAACTACGGGTAACGATCGCGTTGGCGGCTTGGTGGGAAGAAATACCTGGCCCGCGAAGGTTACCAATTGTTATTCTGTCGGCGCCGTCATAGGAACAACGGATGTCGGTGGGCTCGTCGGGTTCAACGATGAAGCCGTAATCAAGACTTCTTTCTGGGATACTCAGACCAGCGGCCGAAGCGAAATGTGTGGACGGCAGGAACTGGGTATCGGCTGTGATAACGACAACGGCAAGACCACAGCCCAGATGCAGGAAAAAAGCACGTTCCTGGGCGCCGGCTGGGATTTCGTAGGCGAGAGCGCAAGTGGAACCGAAGGTATCTGGATCATCTGCGATGGACTGGACTATCCTGAATTCGCCCGGCAATTCGTCACCGGAGACTTTGACGGCGACAATAGGGTGGACCTGGCTGATTTTGTTTTTTTTGCCGAACGCTGGTTGTCAGCCGACCGCAGGTTTTTCTGGTGCCGCGGTGCCGACCTTACCGGCGATGGCAAAGTTGGCGTTGATGACTTGAGAGAGTTTGCCGACAACTGGCTGGCCGAGGGCGTCCCGAATTTGACGGGAACCGTCTATCTTACCGTGGATGATTTTGAGTCCTACAATGACCTTGACCCCGCCGACCCCGAAAGCAACAGGATATTCGACGCGTGGCTGGACGGATATTACAGTCCGGCAACAAACGGCGCTGTTGTTGGCTATCTTAATCCTCCCTTCACCGAGCACGAGATCGTTCACGGGGGGATTCAATCGATGCCCTATTTCTACAACGCTCTTTTCAAGTTCGCCAAAGCAGAACTGACTCTGGATCCGCCGCAGATTTGGGCAGCCGAGGGCGCCGAGGTATTGTCGCTCTGGTTCCGGGGCGACTCGTCCAACGCTCCTGTCCCTATGAGCGTTATCCTCAACGGCAGCTCAACAGTCTATCACGATAATCCCAGCGCAACGCACATAGATACCTGGACAGAGTGGATTATCGATTTGCAGGCCTTCACGGGCATCGACCTCGCCAACGTCAATTCTATTGCCATTTGTTTCGGCGAACAGAGCGGGACCAAGCCTGGCGGCTGGGGTATGATGTTTTTTGATGACATTCGGCTGTGTGGACCCGGATAAACAACCAGAACAAGGCCGGACTGGGCTGTCCGGCGGAGGACACATTATGCGTAAGCGAGCGGGTTTCACGTTAATAGAGCTTTTGGTGGTCATCGCAGTCATCGCATTGTTGATCGCTCTGTTGCTACCGGCTCTCCAGAGAGCCAGGAAACAAGCCAGAGCGATCGTGTGTCAGGCCCACCTCAAGCAGTGGGGGACCGTGTTGGCGTTGTACACCGAGGAATACGAGGGGCGGATTCCCAGAGGCTCCATGGCCGCGATGTGGCTTTTCCGGGGTTCGTGGCTACCGGACGGCGACCCCAACAGACCTCCGGTCTATCACAATCTCACCACCAAGGGCATAGCCTGTTGTCCCATGGCCGTCAGACCATGGCCGGGAAGAGCAGGAAACCTTGTAAGTTCCAAGCTGTGGCAAATACGGTACTCGTCGGGCTCAACTTTTGAAGCATGGGAAATTGTGAGTCCGCCCCCGCGGTTCCGCGGCAGCTACGGCTTCAACAACTCAACATTCTTCATAACGCCAAGGGACGTGGAGACGTACTCCGTCAAAGGACTTGCCAACATTCCAGTGATTCTCGACTCCATAAAATTCAGCGGGATGTTTAGCAACACTCACGACCCGCCGCGATTCGAGCGTGCAGCGCAGGCCTTCTGCATAAACAGGCACAACGGGCACATCAATGGCCTGTTCATGGACTGGTCCGTCAGGAGAATTGGACTCAAAGAGTTGTGGACTCTGAAATGGCAGGAGGATGCTGACACAGCCGGCCCCTGGACGAAAGCCGGCGGCGTCCTGCCGGAAGACTGGCCTCATTGGATGAGAGGATTTAAGGACTACTGATGACAACACACGACTCACCATTTAACTACTCACCATTTCCACGGTCATTCAGCATCGAGACACGTTTCATGGACTAGGCGTTTCTGTCAACTTCCGGGGGTGTTTGTTTGGCCTTTCTCTGCCGTTAACGGTAAACTCCGCGAAGAATCTCTGCACACTATCGGTCCGGCGAATTTTCAATCAAAAACGCTGATACCTGTGAGCAAAAATAAAAATTTTTAAGAATTTTTTTATTCATTTCTATATAAGCACTTAGGCTCATTCAATTCTAACAAAATCCCCCAATTTTCGACTCATTTGTGCAGATAGCTCTAATTATAGAAGCCTGCGTATCGGCCTGCATATAGCATAGAGCATATAGCGGATATTGGATTGTTAATATGCTAAATCTAATTACTATTCACAAATCCCCTAATTAGTTCCTGTTGCGGAAAGAGTATTTGTCATTCCCGCGGAAGCGGGAATCCAGCTTTTCCGCTCTGGACCCCTGCTTTTGCAGGGGTGACATCGTCGATTTTTGTTTTCCGCAACAGATACTAAATATAAAGATTTATTGATTTTTGACAGGGTAATTGACCATGGAAGAAACAATTAAACCGGACAAAAAGCTTTTTACAAAGACGGTTTGGATTCTTTTGACAATATCCGCTTTCATTTTGGCGGGAGTTTCCATTACACACCTCATAATTTACATCGCTGATGGGGACCCAAATGCACCAAAGGTCATTTGGCTGATTGCGGTCATTGCCATCCTTGTAATGTGGCTTATAGCCTATCCGATTGCAAAATTATGGATAAGAAATCTCGCCTATTTGATTCAATCAGAAAGAATACTGAAAAATAATGCTGCCCTCTATATCTGA
>CAZLIO010000209.1:0-6436 GCA_964559025.1 uncultured Pirellulales bacterium
CTGAAAAAGTTTTGGTAGATTGTATCGGAATTTTGGTATAGAATTCCATCCTTAAATAACTTTTACCAGCCAGAGTAATTGTTAGATTTGACACCTGCGTGTGATTTTATGAAAGTTTTAGTTGCGGAAAAGTGTGGATTTTGTCACGGCGTTAGAAACGCTATCAGCGTAGCGGAAGAAATACTGGCACACGAGAAGGGCGAAAGCCCTGTTTATAGTCTTGGCCCGATTATTCATAACAGAGATGAGGTGGAGCGCTTGGCCAAAGTTGGGCTAAAGACCGTAGATGGTGTCCAGGAAATTCAGTCGGGGACGGTTCTTATCCGTTCTCATGGTGCCGCTCCCGAACAGATAGCCAGGCTCGAAGAAAAAGGGCTCAATATTGTTGATGCAACTTGTATTTTGGTTAAAAGGGTCCAGCACATAGCTATGGAGCTTGCCAGCGATGGCTATGAAGTCGTAATTATTGGCGACGAGGACCATCCTGAGGTCCAGGCGGTCATGGGCTGTGCCACGGATGTTGTTGTCATTGGGGATGAAAATGATTTACATAAACTGCCACAAAATGCCAGGCTGGGGATTGTTTGTCAGACTACACAAAGTCCGGAGCACTTCGGCAGGGTCCTTGGTGCAATAGGACGGTACGGCTTTAGTGAGCTGAAAGTAATGAATACTTTGTGTAAGGAAGCAATAAAAAGACAGGAATCGGCTGTGCATTTGTGCAGGCGGGTGGATATAATGTTCGTGCTGGGCGGCCTGGAAAGTGCCAATACCTGTCAGCTGGCCGAGCTTTGCAAAAAATATAATAGCCAAACGTTTCATTTGCAAAATTGGAATGAGCTTGACAAAAATATACTTTATGGTAAGAATATAGCTGGTGTTACGGCAGGAGCTTCGACGCCGGATTGGATTATAGCCGAATTTGTAAAGAATTTAGAAGCTTTTGATACTGCTGGATGAGGTAAACCTTTCGAGAAAAGGAGAAAAAGAATGGGTTTTAAAAAACCTGGCACTTGGATGGTTGTGTGGGTGTTGGTGCTGGCAGGCGGAAGTTTACTTCAGGCAAAAGAGGCGAAAAATACAAAAATATATACGGTATTTGCTTCGGGAGGTGTTCAACACTTTGAATCCGAACTTTTGAAACCTTTAACGAATGAAGAGCTTATGCGCAAACTTCGAAGACAGTGCGATGGAGTAGATTTCGTCGTTGGCTCTTTTCCCCACAAAATAGAGCATATAAAAGAAAATTTTGACGGTGTTCTCACTTTTGGTCGTTTAAGAAGGTATTCGATAGCGTTGACCGGATTGCCTACTATAGTTGTATATAATTTCCCTGAATTTTTGCATATTCCCTATGGGTTTTTCTTAAGTAAAGGGAAGATTTTGATTGCTTGTTTAGATAGGGCAAATACCTGTTCGACGTCTGTATCTTCTTCAATGTTTGAAGATTTAGTAGAAAAAATCAAATTAGTTCAAGTTCTAAAAAGGATGAAGGAATCAAGAATACTGGCTGTGACGGATGGACCGCTCACGGATTTTTTCGATCGTGGAGATATACAAAACGTGTACGACGGGGATATACGGCAAAAAAAAGACCGTCAGGAGATTTTCCTTAACGAAGTGGAAAAATCATTAGGGGTAAAAGTTACAAAGATAGGAATCGAGGAAGTATCTTCCAATGAGCAAATTCAGAATATTTGGTTCAATAAAAATCATATGAAAGCGGAAGAAATTGCGAAAACGTGGATTGCTGAAGCTAAGGGTGTGAAAGATACTATCGAATCAGAGGTAATAAAGTCGGCTAAGGTGTATTTAGCTCTGGAAATATTAATGGAGAAATATAATGCGACGGCCATAGCATTTCACCTCAGGTCACTCATTAAAAATCCGAGACTGGAGGATAAGATTTGGCCGAGTTTGGGCGATTCAGAACTTCAAAAGAGAGGCATAGTAGCCTGTTGTCAGGCGCACTTAAATGTAGTGCTTACCCACATGTTAGCGCAATATGCTTTTGGTAGGCCTTCTATGATGGGTGATATTATATATGAGCCCTTTAACGATGTCAGTATTGTTATGCATTGTGGAGCCCCGTGGAATCCTTATGGAGACGATAGAAGAGTTCCTTATATCATAAGAGACCATGCTGAGAGGAGCGTAAGAGAACATTCAAAGCCTGGAGTAGGTGCTTGTTCGGAAGTACTATTTCCAGCAAATGAACCTGTTACAATATGGAGGATTGATGTGCTCAGTAAAAAAATACTGGTTCATACCGGCACGACTGTTTCCGGCTACTCTCTTTATAAAGATTTTGGGTATTTAATGTGCAGGTCGAAATTAGTTGCTAAAGTTGATGCGAAAAAGATACAAACGCACGTTTATGAAGATAAGTTTGGAGTCCATAGAACAGTAACTTTTGGTGACCATAGAGAAAGGCTCAAAGATTTAGCAAACTTAATGGGGTATGAAGTTATAGAAGAGGATAGGTAGTTTGATTTCGAGAAAAGGTGAAAGAGAATGGGTATGAAGAAATCTGGCGCTTGGGTATTTGCGTGCGTGCTCGTGCTGGCAAGTGGGGATTTGCTTGAAGGCAAGGTCAGGGAAAATACAGATATATATACTGTATTTGTTAACCAGGGTTGTTCTTGCCCTGCTGGAGGAACGCCCGAAGGTCTTATAACGAATGAAGAAGTTTTGCGTAAACTTCAAGCCAGGTGTAGTGGAGTAGATTTTATCGCGAGAGATATAACAAAACGCGATACGAGCATACCAGCAGTTCTTGATGAATTAGAGGCTTCGAAAGAAGCTTTGGATGGAGTGCTTATCCTTGGCGCTTTAGGCAATAGAGAATATGAATTGGCATTCACTGGATTACCTACGATATGTGTATATAGTCTTTTTGAGTGGATGAATATACCATATAAACTTTACGACACGGGAAAAGAAAGTAGCATAAAAGTAGGGGGTCCTGAGTATAAAGCCGGGAAAATCCTAACCGCCCAGTTGGACAGAAGAAATGTGTGCGCCCCGTCTGTTGCTTCAGCTATGTTTGAGGACTTGGTAAATAAAATCAAAATAATCCAAGCTATAAAGAAGTTGAAAGAATCCAGGATATTGGTTGTAACACCTACCCGGTTTCTTGGTCAGGTAGACTACCAGGGTGACCCTAAAAAACATTTCCCGGAAGATTATAATGAGCGCTATACTCATACACTGAAAGAGTCGCTTGGTGTAGAGCTTGTAAGAATAGAGCCAAAAGAGTTTTATGAGGCTGTTAGGAAAGTTGGGCAAGCAGAAGCGGAAAAGATCGCACAAATGTGGATTGATGAGGCTCAAGGTATAAAGGATACTACAAAATCGGAGGTAGTGAAAACTGCTAAGTCACATCTCGCTTTTGAAGCGTTAAGAAAAAAGTATAATTGCAATGCAGTATCAACTCATATGCGGTCACTCACTGGAAGCGCAAAGGTCGAGGACATGTTCTGGCCGGGCCTTGGCCTTATGGAGTTTCAAAAACGAGGCATACAAGCTGTCTGTCAAGAGTACGAAAATATAATGGTCGCTCATCTGCTCGGGTATTATCTTACTGGCAGGCCGAGTATGCTCGGCGACCTCATGATAGATACTTTTAATAATATAACTTTGCTTACACATTGTGGAGCCCCGATTAATCCTTATGGAGACGATCGAAGAATTCCTTATATAATATGGAGTCATGCGCAGAGCCCTGTACGAGGAACCCTAAAACCTGGTTCAGGTACTGGCGCGCAAGTAAACTACCCTGCAGGCGAACCTGTCACAATATGGAAAGTCTATGTGCTTCATAAGAAAATAGGGCTTCATACCGGTAAAACTGCTGATGGTCATTCTCTGTATAAAGATTTTGATGGTATAATGTGCAGAACCAAGTTAGTTGTGAAAGTTGATGACGCAAAGAAGATACAGAAACACTTTTCTCCTGATGAATATGGAATTCACAGGGCGGGAACTTTGGGTGACCTTAGAGAAACAATCAAAGATTTGGCCACTCTAATTGGATACGAAGTTATCGAAGAGGACAGGTAGTCTGGCTTATTGTAAGAATAAGTGTTTTGATGAAATGTTAGAGCTCTGTAGTTTGCATTTGCTGCGTGGGCAAATGTGTTTTTATGAATGATTAACCGAGGACGTTGTATTTGTGTCCGGTACCAATTATCCTTAGGCTCATGCATAATTGGTGCGGGGTTGCACAAAGGCTTATTGGCGTAAATGTGGGGCGACCATAAGTCAAAAGCAAGACTCCACAGAGGGAATGGGATTTATGGTAGATAGAAATATAGTTAACAAATTGGGATTATCGGAAGAGAAGCTTGACCAGCAGGTCAGCGAAATGTTTGGTGAGCAGGAAAATGAGTTTTTAGAAGAGGCTTTACAGACCAAGGTCGATTCTCGGCTGCCGGGTACGATTCTTAAAGGGACCATCGTATCGCAAATAGGCAATGATGTTATCGTCGAGGTAGGTCTCAAAAGCGAAGGGATTGTCGATGCCGGTGAATTTGACGGACCCGACCAGATAGAACCGGGCGGTGAAATCGAAGTGCTTCTTGAAGATACTGATTCTGAAAGCGGGCTTGTTCTCTTGAGCAAGCGCAAAGCCGACGTAATCAGAGGCTGGGAAACAATTCTCAGTGCCAAAAAAGAGGGTGACGTTGTTAAAGGCAGGGTGATACGGCGAATCAAAGGCGGTTTGCTTGTTGATATTGGAGTGCCCGTGTTTTTACCTGCCTCACAGGTTGACATAAGGAAACCGGGCGATATCAGCAGGTTCATCGGCAAAGAAGTGGATTGTAAGATTCTCAAAATCGATGTCGAAGGTCGAAACATTGTCATATCGAGGCGAAAACTTATAGAAGAAGAACGCCGCAGCAGTAAGGAAAAGATTCTGACTGATATCGAGGTCGGTCAATTGCGAAAGGGTGTTGTCAAAAACATCGCTGACTTCGGTGTGTTCGTGGATTTGGGCGGCCTGGATGGGCTGTTGCATATTTCTGATTTGAGCTGGGGCAGAATATCACATCCCTCGGAAATTGTGCAGCTTGACCAGGAAATAGAGTGTATTGTTGTGGGTGTTGATAAAGAGCGAGAGAAGATTTCATTGGGTCTGAAGCAGAAAACCTCCAGCCCCTGGGAAGATGTTGAGCAGCGTTATCCGCTCGGAGCCAGGGTCAAGGGCAAGGTTGTAAATGTGATGAACTATGGCGTTTTTGTTAGGCTGGAAGATGGGATTGAAGGGCTCGTCCATATCAGTGAGATGAGCTGGACAAGGCGGCTTGCACATCCGGGCGAGGTAGTTAACCTTGGGGACGAAATAGAGGTCGTTGTCCTGAATGTTAACAGGGAAAAGCAGGAAATCTCGCTCGGCATCAAGCAGACCCAAACCAATCCATGGGCCATAGCTGCTCAGAAGTACCCTGCAGGAACGATTGTTACCGCCAAGGTCCGTAGTTTGACCAATTTCGGTGCCTTTGTCGAGGTAGAGCCCGGCGTTGATGGCATGATACACATTTCGGATTTAAGCTGGACCAGGAAACACAGCCATCCCGGTGAGGCCCTGCAAAAGGGACAGGAAATAAAATGCGTTGTTCTGGAAGTCAATGAAGAAAAAAGGCGGGTATCGCTGGGTATCAAACAGATCACGGAAGACCCCTGGATACGGGCTATACCGGAAAAATATATTCCGGGACATATTATTAAAGGCAAGGTGGCAAAACTCACTAATTTTGGTGCGTTTGTCGAGCTTGAGCCGGATTTGGAGGGACTGTTGCACATCTCTGAGCTTGCCGACCACAAAATTGATAAGCCTCAGGATATTGTTAAGGTCTCAGATGAAGTGGAAGTTAAGATTCTGAAGGTCGATACCGACGCCCGTAAAATCGGTTTGAGTTTGCGAAGGGTTCAGTGGGCTGCTGAAGAACAAGCGGCCGAGTCCGAAAAGCGGCGGGCGCCGGCGGGTCCTGAAAGGGTTCTTTCTGATGCTGATGTGGACCGGCTTGTAAAACCGAAGGAGAAAACCGGCAAGGGCAAAGACAATGATGCTGAGCCGGGCGAGGAGGACAAGAAGGAGGTTGAGGCAACCGAGGCCCAAGCCGGAGATGTCGGAGAGGCAAAAGTGGAAACTAAATCCATTTTGAGAGTTTTCAAACGCAAAAAGGATGTGCCTTCAGAAGAACCAAAAAGCCCAGCACCCCAGGAGCAGGAGCCTGAACAAGCACAACTCGACCCTCAGGAAAGCACAGATGCCCAAAGCCACACCGGCGATGATAGTAGTCCAAACGAGAAAAACGAGGAAGAATAAGCCATTAGAAATAGAAAATCTAAGGGTTAAATGGTTAATTGGTTATCAGAAAAGTGCCTAAAGTGACAGCTTGGCTGTCATTCTGAACGCAGCGCAGCGAAGTGA
>CAZLIO010000210.1:0-2268 GCA_964559025.1 uncultured Pirellulales bacterium
TCCCGCTGTCCCCAGTTGCTCGACCGCGTCATATACACGCACGTAATCGGCCACAAAATAGTCAGGCAGCTTAGCCTTTGTTATATCACCACCCCATTTCCCGATTTCTTCGGTGAGTTTCATATATTGCGGCACCTGTGAGACACCGCCTGCATTAGTGCGCCAGGTTTCTTTACCATCCACGTAGAAAACGTATTCATCCTGTTTCCAGTGCAGACCGAACGTGTGAAAGCCTTCGCTGATACCCGGTATCGTGCTGACTTTACCTCCTGCGTTTTTGTGGGCGGCGCCGTAGCCGTCCCAGTGCAGGTTCTGAGTTATCTTATCTTCGAGCCAGGGTTTTTCCATAATATCTATTTCAGTGCCGTCTCTGCCTTCGTTTCCTACCTTAGTCACGCTGCTTGCGTGAAGCCAAAACGCCGGCCAGTGCCCGGCCTGTTCGGGAAATTTGCATCGACAGACCCAATAGCCGAACTTATGCTCAAATCTGTTCCTGGTTCGCATTGCCCCGCTGGTATAACGGTCGCCGTCCTTTTTTGTGCGGATTATGAGATTGCCTTTGCCGTCCAGATAGGAATCCTCTTTAACCCAGTAACCATCTCGCCGTTTCCAGTCGCCGAGGATTTCCCATTTGGACCTGTCAATCTTCGTGCCGTTGAACTCATCACTCCAGGCCAGCTTCCAGGTTTTTCCTTTGCCGGCAGGCGGCATAAATTCCTCCCGAATCCGGCCAGTCTCGGCCCCGGTGCTCACGGTTATTGAGACTGCATTTGCCAACAGACAAAACCATGTGTAGAGAACCACCAGCTTTCTAATATAGCGCGATTGATATTTCATATTTCGCTCCTCGTAATTTTGATGACACCGGTATACGGCCGGTCAATAATTAATTATTTTCCGGCGATGCTGTCTTCTTCCAGCAGCTTCTCTGAGTTGCTCTCAGGCCTGAGATGATTGTAACTGCCAGCATAATCATAAACGTCACGGTAGTGAACCAGTGTCCCCACGCTGCCGTTGGAACGTGAGCCATTTTTATAATCACAGTGCCGATGGCAAAAGACTGCAGGAACATCTTGACCTTGCCGGATATGGTTGCGGCAAAGTTGACACCGCGGGCCTCAGCAATGTGGCGTAGTGTTGTTACATAGGCTTCTCTTGCGATTAAAATGCCCGCCACTGACCACTGAATAGCCGCCAGCGTCACGGGGCCGAGCCCAAAAAGCTTCGGCTCACCGATAATTGCAAAACAAATAAATGCACCGCAGACCAGCACTTTGTCCACAAGCGGGTCCAACATTCGGCCGAATTTGCTGGTAACGTCGAACCTGCGAGCTGCTATACCGTCAACGATATCGGTGAGGCCGGCAATTACAAACAGAACAAATGCGATATCCATAAATACCGCCTTGCCGGTGACATTAGGTGAATAGAGAATCATAATCAGAAAGACGATGGTTAAAACAAGCCGACCAAAAGTTAAAATATTCGGGATAAGTCTTAGCATAACCGAGAGTTTACTCTGTAAGAAATTCCATCTCAAGCAATAATATTACCTAAAAGAGAAAATTTCTAACGTGGCGATATAATTCAATACTAAATTTGTTCAACGAGCAAATCGTAGTCTTTTGTACCAACAACTTTCGTATTGATAAACTCACCGGGCTTTGCCGAGCACTTCTTTATGATACAGACGCTGTCAATATCGGGTGCCTGGGCGTAAAACCGTCCCCGGCTGAGTTTGTCACTATTAACCGAATCAACCAGACAGGTTATTTTGCTGCCGATTCTGTTTTTGTTTTTGGCAAAGGCGATTTTCTGCTGGTTGAGCATCAGCTCTTCGAGGCGCTGCTGTTTTACTTTCTCAGGGACCTGGCCGGGCATTTGGGCTGCGACGGTTCCGGTTTCGGCATAGAACTTAAAGCAGCCTAAGGCATCGAATTGGGCCCATTTGATAAAATCCAGAAGCTCGGCGAAGTGCCGGTCGCTCTCACCCGGAAAGCCGACTATTATTGTTGTCCGCATCGCGATGTCCGGCATAGCGCAGCGAAGCTTCTCAATCAATCGTTTGAGCTGGTCTTTGGTATCAGGCCGGCGCATAGCCTTTAAGATTTTATTATTTACGTGCTGGATTGGGATGTCGAGATAGTGAACGGCTTTTTCGCTCTCCGCGATGGTTTCGATGAGTTTATCGTCAATTCCCGCGGGGTATAGATACATCAATCGAATCCACGACAAACCGGCAATCTTTTCGAGCTCTCTGACAAGGCC
>CAZLIO010000210.1:2368-6432 GCA_964559025.1 uncultured Pirellulales bacterium
ATTATCCGGGCGATGTTATCTCGCTGACCGAGACCGACAACTGCATCAATGCCATCGACCTGGCCAAAAAGCTGCTGACCTTCTCTTTGGGGAAGACAGCCTGCAACAATCACTTTTTTAACGGGGCCACTGCACTTTCTGTCCACAGCGTGCTTTATTGCTTCGAGTGATTCAGCTTTGGCCGGGGCAATAAAGCCGCAGGTATTGATGACAATGACGTCGGCATTATCAGGCTCGGCGGTTATCACGAAATCGGCCTGAGCGATTTCCGCCAACATCCTTTCGCTATCGACCATGTTCTTCGGGCAGCCTAACGCTATAAAACCAACAGTGACTTTTCCTTTTTTTCTTGCCATAACTCCCTCAAAAATAGCAGAAAAACGTGGTTTAGTCTAATATTTAATTTGGGCAAGCTCAGAACAAGAAATTATTTTTTTACTCAATCTTTCAGAATATGCTTGACGATAAAGGAAATATGCGATATAATGCTGCAAATTACCGTCTATACCTGGGTCAGAAGTGTATAGAATTATGAAAAACACCGTTCGTCGGGCCCGGGATTATAATGACGGGTACAGAATTATGACAAGCAACGGCCAAAATGTTAACCGCAGTCAATGGCTAATCGCGGGTATGACTGTAGCGGTTGTGCTGTTGGTTGGAGGATGCGGTGATTTTCTTGGCGGAAAAACCACCGGCCTTCAGTCGCAAAGCATCATCCGTGATTTGAGCAAAATTGAACCTGTGGCCGACCCAAACATCGCTGTCCCCGAGATATACAAAGAACCACCCAAGATCATCGAGCAAATGGTCGGCGGCAAGCCGGAGTTCAAACTATTCTATTTTTGCATGTACCATACCTCCGACGAGCTCAAAAAAATCGTCCACGAGCAATTTGCAACCAAGCTTTTCACCGCAGAACCAGACCCTAAAGTAACTACCGTCACTGACTACACCGTCAGCAGTAGTCCTGCTACCAACCAGCTGGTAGTAAGATGCCCAAAAAGGGAGGATGCCGATGCGGTACTCGAATTGCTGGAAATGGTCGATGTGCCGCCCATTCAGGTTAAAATTGATTGCCTTATTTCCGAGGTTTATGCAGATTTGACATTGGACTGGGAAACCACTTTAGAAATTGAAAATCTATTCAGCGAGGGTATTAGGGCGGGAAGCTCAGCCCAGCCTTTCGGGACAGGTATTACTGAGCTCGTAGAGGAAGGAGATGTGCTGCCCGCATTTCCCGGGGCCGCGCTCAGGGACCTCGCGCGTACCCAAATGGGTCTTCAGGTCGGATATTTGAGCGATAGTAAGAATTTCCTGGCTATGGTGGACCTGCTGGAGTCAAAGGGTTACCTGAAAATTCTGATGAACCCCACGCTTGAAGTCATCAATGGCAAAACAGCGACAATCTCGTCAAGTCAGCACGTACCGCTGCAAAAAATAACTAAGTACATACCTACACCGGGTGAAATCATCGCCCAAAGTGAAACGGAATACATTGACGTGGTGGATTCGCTTGAAATCACACCACACGTCTTTGCGGACGGCTACATAGGCCTGGAAACAAGCATCCTCCTCGGGTCAAAATTGACCCCCGAAGGTGTCAAGCAGCTGCCCATTGTTACCAAGAAGGAAATCGAAAATAAAGAAAACCGCATCAGAAAGGGTGAAAGTCTGGTAATAGGAGGGATAAGAAAGACCGAGAAGCGTGACGTCGCCCGCGGCGTCCCGTTCCTGAAAGACATACCTGTGCTCGGCCTTCTGTTCTCCGGCAGAGATTTTGAAGAGCGAGTGGTAGAGACCATATTCATATTGACTCCGACCATCTCCACGGGCGGCATACCAAATAAAGAAATGATCGAAAAGGTCAAAAGAAAACATAGAACACCTACCTCTGATGGCCTGGACGAAATTATTGCGGACCCCTTCGGATTCGAGGCTGGTGAAAAAGCGCGCCAGCTCGAAGCCTCGGAGACTGAACGAATACGCCTCGATGCCGAGTCAGAAAAAGCCCAGAGCCGATATGACCTCAGAGAAGCCGAAGAACGCGCCAAAAGAGCAGAAGCAGAACTAAACAGGGTAAAAGCCGAAGCCGAGGCAAAGGTCAAGGCCGCCGAAGAGGCCGCCGAAAAGGCCAAAGAAGAGGCCGAAAGAGCAAAGAAAGAAGAAGAGAAGTAAAGGCCGAAGAAGATAACGACGAACCTGAAGCTTAACAAGGCTTAAACAAATAAGACAAATGAGATATTCCGCCGCACTACGTCATCATGCCGCTGTTTTTATTTCGAGGTCACTGGTGTCATATCCGGATGCCATTATTAGGATTTAATTTTTTAGGAAAGGGAGAAACTATGGATAATTTTGACAGCGCTAATCTTGGGGGCCAAAACCTCAACGAACCCATCCCGCTTGATAACCCGATTCCCTTTGATAGTACCGATGCAGGTGGAACGGGTGTTTCACATTCGCCCCTGGATTTAGGCGGCAGCAGCCCTGTGGAGGCGCCGAAGATTGAGGTCCCCAAGCCTGTTACGTTAAAGCCGGCCGAACAAGTAGTTTCCACCGAGCGAATCACGGGCGTAAAAACCTTCTTTACAAAACTGCACCCGGGCGCTATGAATTTTCTTGATGAGCAAATCACCAAATGGCTGGCAGAAAACCCGGATGTTGCGATAAAACGAACAAACATCGTTACAGGCCTGCTCCAGGCCAAAAAGACCGAGCCTAATATTATAATTAGCGTCTGGTATTAAGAAAGCATCTCAAAATTCTCACGGGTACGTGCCATGATTGCAGGTGGGGACGGGGGGTCTTTTCCTGCATTTTTCAGCGAATAAAGCTTTTGCTCGTGCCGTCATTACCGCCGAAGCGGCAATCAACGCCTCTAAACAACCAGCACTATAACTATACACGCGAAATAAATAAATTGTTATCCGACAATATAACAGTGTCATCCGCCTGAGGCAGACCGGAAAATTTCGCCCACACCCGGTAAAAATTCTTGGCATAAATTCTTGACATAGTGTAGGATTTACATTAGTTTTCTTTGTTTATCTGTTGGTATGTGGCAAATGAGACCTTTTTTTGTAAATTTTTTGGAGATTTTTTGTGGCTAAAGAGCTGACTCGGAAATTAATTAACGCAGGAGTGCATTTTGGGCACGGCGTGAGCCGATGGAATCCAAAAATGGCCCCATTTATTTTTGCAAAGCGCGGCAATATTCATATTATTGATGTCAAAAAAACCTTAAAGGGGCTGCTGATTGCCAAAAAGCTTCTTGCCGAGGTGGTCTCCACCGGCAAGGACGCTGTTTTTGTGGGCACAAAGCGTCAGGCCCAAAAAGCGGTTGAGGCTGTCGCCGAGAAGTGCGGAATGCACTATGTTTCCCAGCGATGGCTTGGGGGAATGCTTACTAACTTCAGAACGATACGCTCCCGATTGCAGAGGCTGGAGCAGCTGGAATCTATGACCGAAGATGGCACGCTTGACAGTGAGAGCAAAAAGCAGGCATCGAGACTCAAACGCGAGATGCGAAAGATAAAAGCTAATCTCCAAGGCGTTCGGAACATGTCTCGTTTGCCCGGTGCCGTGGTCGTGGTCGATGCTAAAAAGGAGTATCTTGCTCTTCGGGAGTCCCGGAAGCTGGGTATCGTAACAGTAGGACTCCTCGATACCGATTCGGACCCCGACACCGTGGACGTGGTCATCCCAGCCAATGACGATTCCATCAGAGCGATTGAATTGATACTCAACGAGCTGGCCGATGCGGTGGCGATTGGAAAAACAATGGTTGCTGCCCGTCAGGAACCGGCCCAACGGCCCAGGCGCACCCGCTCAAGAAGGCCGATTCTGGCCCGCGCCAGCGAAGCCAAACCACAGACTGTGCCCATTGTTGAGCAAAAACCAACACAAAATGCAGACGCGGCCTTACAACAAAGCCAAACCGAGCAGCAGGACTCGAACCAGTCCTGAGAAGATAAATTCGAAACTCGAATGGTTAATTGGTGAGTAGTTAATTGGTTAATTGGTGAGTAGTTAATTGGTTAATTGGTGAGTAGTTAATTGGT
>CAZLIO010000211.1:0-6412 GCA_964559025.1 uncultured Pirellulales bacterium
CAAAAAACGTTTTTTTCTTTCCAAAGTATGCCTAACCTGCAATTTTGCAGAAGCCCGTTCCAGCCTCGTAGCAGTCTTTGCAAATAAACAGGGACGGATTTTCGGCGGGAACAGCTATTTTCGATAAATTTTTCCAAAAATCTGCTAAAGTTTCACTTGATTTGCGTCTGGTAAAATGCTACAATCGTCGAGTAATCCCCAGAAGTACCAGAGTACTGCAATAGGAAAAGATTTATCCAATATAATGTGATATCTCTACGTTGTTGTTTTTGTCCTTTGCTATGTATTCAGGCAATAGCGTCCTAAGTGAGACCTCCGTTTCTATATGCAAAGAGCCCCTTTGCTTGCAGGCATGTTGATAAGTGCTTATGATATAATGAGATAAGTCGAAGGGCTACTGCAGGCCCTCTGTATTATGCAGGACCAGGCAAAAGCCTACGAGGCTCTATAAGGCATTATATTACTGGCAAAATTGTGGAAAAAGCGTTATATTTGGCTTCTTTGGTGGCACTTAATTATAGTTTTGGTTTGTTAATAATAACAGGATCCCTGTATGGATCAGCAATTGTGTCAGATCGAACTGATCAGGCGGGCCCAGCTCGGCGATAAGGAATGTCTCGGTCAGTTGGCTCAGCAGGCAAGAGAACGCCTGCGCACGTATGTCTACCGTCTTACTCAACGGGACGACTTGGCGCAAGAAATTGTACAGGAGAGTTTGTTGGAGATGTGCAAAGTGTTAGGTAAGCTGAAAAAAGCCGATCGATTCTGGCCCTGGCTATACGGCATAGCCGTTAACAAGCTCCGGCGTCACTATCGAACCGAGCAGAAACAACAAAGACTGGCGGTCTCCAGTGCAAAACGCAGGGGCACACTGAAAGAACGGCAGGATGGGCTGGAGAACCTCGTCAGCGAAGAGTTAAAACAAATTATCTCGGCGGCAATGCAAAAGCTCAGGACGCGGCACAAAGCCGTCCTGATTATGCGATGCTATGATGGGATGACGCATTCGGAGATTGCCGAATCGATGGGCTGCAGTGAGTTTAGTACGCGTATGCTGTTTTTGCGTGCGAAAAAGGCCCTGCAGCGAGAGCTTTCGCGCAACGGCTTCGGCAAGGGCTCTCTGTTAGCTGCCCTCGTGCTGTTCGGAAAGATGACAGCCCCAAGTAAGGCTGCAGCGGCACAAGTGTCAGTCTCAGCCGCCGCGGTTAAGGTTGGGTTACTGACCGGAATCGTCGGCGTGGCAACTACGAAAACGGCGATTATATCGCTCACTGCGGCTACCGCCTTGACTGCCGGCACGATAGTTTCGACATCAGGCCCTTTGAAGCAAGGTACCGAAGGTCCTCGACCCTCCGTGGCCGACCAGGCTATCGGCCAGTTCGACCAGAACGCCGAGGAAGAGTATTGGTACTATTTTCCGCAAGGTCCGGCAAAACCCATGATGCTGCGGGCAAAGTCCGGTACGGCCGGTGAGAAGTCGTACTGGCAGATACTGCAAAACGACAGCGCAAATTACCACTATCACGACAATAATGTCCATATTAACAACTACCGCATGTGGGCCAGAGACCTTAGCGTGCTAACGTTCCCCACGGACAATCCTAAATTGACCGATTTTCTCAGTCAAGTCGAGCCAACCACGAAGGTTATGAAGCATATAACAGCCAAAGGTAGAGGGCTGCTGCTTATTGCCGCCCGAAGCAAAGACAGCAATCGGTCGTGGGCTGTCCGTCATTACAACGTCCTGGATGAGGATTACTTTCAGTCTGACTGGCCGGCCACAGCCAAGGTCTTTGATAACCGTGATGCTATGCATAAACGCGGCTGGACTTACTTTCGAGTCAGTGGTAAAGTAAACGGCCAGAACGTTTTTGGGACGGGAAGAATACCATTTGTTTACGCTGCCAGTGAACAATACAGCCCCTGGCTGAAACTGCAGGTGGGTTCCCTGATGATAGTTGATACCTACAATGAAGCTTATCTGGACCGTTTACAATCTGATCAGTTTGAGACATATCCCGGCGGCAGCTTCTTCAAGGGGCTAACCAGACCTTGGATGGGACTTCATACAATCGATACGGTGCGCCGCGACGCGGCCGAACAGCGTATTTCGTTTGAGACAAAGCATACGCCAGACAGCCGGTTTGCGCAGGTGGAGCTAATCTATAAAGGTTTCAGACTAATCTACAACATCGACCTGGAAATGGACGTCATTGACGAAATCATATTCTCCACCGACCAAGGCAAAAAGGGGAATCTGAAGTTCTCATATCTTCAGTCCATTGAAGGAGCTGGAGGTAGTGAGGACTTTAGACCTCCAAGACCAAGACAACGCAGGGCCTCTAAGAACAGCCTGGATCTGTTATGGCTCGTGCAGCTGGTGGAAGGTTCACTGGGGTAAACCGGCGGGATTGTACGCACACAAGGTGATCCCAAACAAAGGAGGACGGCATTAATGGACAGGATGTATTATATCTGATCCAACAGGGGCAAAGTAAATGAAACTGCTAAGAAGAGGTTGGGTTCTTTGGACTACTGCTATTTTAGTGAGCGCAGTAGTTTGCCTGGCCCCCAGTAGGGTTGAGGCTGCTTGGACCTATGATTATCGGGAAGATTTCAGCACCAACAGCGTGGAAACAGACAGCTTCCTCCACTCGGTTTTTTGGCCCCAGGGGGCATTTCCTCCTCCCCAAACGCATCTGTACTATCTTGATACGGGACCGCAGCGAGAATTAGGCTTCGGAGACTACAACAATGACCCTGCCCTTCTGGGTTATTGCTTCCCGGTCGGCTCGGTCCCGGCGCAGGGGGCCGTTAGCGGATACCTGCAGATTGACGTACGATTCCTTGAAAGCACCGACATGGTCTCAGGCTCTTTAGAATACTCGCTCTCGGACGATGGTGTCGTTTGGGAATCGGCACGGCAACTAAGGCAGGGAAGCCATAACATCCCTATCGAGTCGGTCAGGGGCACCTGTTACGTCAAATTCCGGGGAACTGAGGTCCTGATTGATAATATCGTAGTGCGTTTGAGCTCGCCCTCTGCTACGATTCGTGTGCCGCGTGACTTCGCCACGATCCAGGCAGCGATTGATTCTGCGTCTAACGGTGACATCGTGGAGGTCTCTGCAGGTACCTACACGGGTAATGGTAACTGGGATATCGATTTCCAGGGCAAGGCAATCACCGTTCGCAGTGAAGCTGGGCCAAGTCGTACGACTATCGACTGTTCAGGCCACGAGGGCCACAGAGGCTTCTACTTCCACCGAGGAGAAAGACAGAGTTCTGTTCTGCGCGGCTTTACTATCATCGGGGCTGTCGTGCCGGGCTCCGAGGTTTCGCTGGAATCTGGGAGCTGGAGCCCAAGTCCCACAAATCCGGTCGGTGGCGGCATATACTGCGAATCCAGCAGTCCAAGTATCATTAACTGTGTAATTAAACAGTGTTCAACGGAGCTGGGAGGGGGCATTGGGGCTGTGGGCGGTGCACCGGAGATCATCGACTGTACAATCGAACAGTGCCAGGCCGGAGGTTTCGGAACAGCCGAATCCGGTGGATATGGGGCCGGCATCGGCTTGATCAGGGGCTCCGACGCCAAAATCGTCAATTGTACTATCAACGGGAACGTCGGTTATTATAATAGTTACGGGGCCGGTGTATATTGTTGGCAAAGCAGAGCCCTGTTAGCGAATTGCGACATTTCCTTCAACAATGCACAGGGAAATAACAATGGCGGCGGCATTTACTGCGGAGGGTCTTCTACAAACGTCGTATTGGAGCGATGTATCATCTCCAACAACACTGCAGAGGCCGGTGGCGGCATCTTCGCGAGCTCGCCTGCCTATGTACGCGTGACAAATTGCACGATTGCTGACAACAGTAGGGGAGGGATTCACTCGGCCGGCAGCAATATTGCCATCAGGAACAGTATCGTCTGGTATAATGACGGCGCTGCCATTGTGCTCAATAACCCGGCCTCGAGCAGTCCTGTTCTCTATTCAAACATCCAGGGATATTATCCAGGACAAGGTAACATCGATGCAAACCCTCTGTTCGCCTCAGCAGCAGGAAATGATTATCACCTTCGGTCAGTCTTAGTCTTAGGCCGCTATTACCGTGGCCAATGGGTCACAGACCAGGATAATAGCCCTTGTATAGATGCCGGCGACCCCCAGGACCCCGTTGGCTCAGAGCCCTTCCCAAATGGCAATCGTATCAACATGGGTGCATATGGCGGGACGCCCCAGGCAAGCAAAAGTATCGGTCCTCTTATTTTTCACGTTGATGCTTCAAGGGGCAGAAAATTTAACACGGGCCTGAGCAGAAGCAACGCATTCGCAACCATCCAGGACGCGGTGGATGAGGCTTTTGACGGTGATACTGTCATGGTTTGGCCGGGGGTCTATCGAGAAGAAGTCACGTTCGACCGCAAGGCCGTCACGCTCCAGAGCGCAGACAATGCGGCCGTGATTGAGGCTCCGACCGGTTACGCGTTTTCCTTTTTCGGCGCCGAGAGCTCAGGGGCCGTTTTACGCAACCTGGTTATCACCAATTGCCTCGAAGCAGCTATATACTGCATCAGCGCTGAACCAACACTGATTAATTTGACTATAGCTAATAACACGTATGGGATTTATACTGGAGGTGGAGCTAATCCCAACATAACCAACTGCATCCTGTGGAACAACGAATTTGGCGACCTATTCGGCGACCTAATCTACCAGCCCCGTATTAGCTACAGTTGTATCCAACAACAACTGGCTCCCTTTTTTATGGAACCGGGCAATATCAACAAAGACCCGTTGTTTGCCGATCCTGGAAATGGCGACTACCATTTGCAGTCCGAATACGGCAGATATTTGCCGAACAATATGTGGGTAACGGACTCGCAAACAAGTCCTTGTATCGATAGTGGTGACCGCAGCATGTACATCGGACGCGAACAGAAGCCTCACGGCGGCAGATTGAATATGGGTGCTTATGGTGGAACGCCCTATGCAAGCAAGAGCGGCCCGTCATGGTGATTATCTATCGTGATGTCTTAAGTCTTTTTGAATTAAGGGTTTAGCGTTGCCAGCAGAGCAGCGGCTAACCAATAACAAGCGGGCAAACTCTCGTAGTCAGCAGGAACCTGCTCATAAACCTGCAGTATATAGAATCCCGACCGCTAAAAAATTTTTACACATCCGATAAAAATAGCAATTTTTAGGGTTGACATGGGAGTGAATGTCGAGTATAATGTGGGAAATTTGTTAGATGCGCAGGAATTGCGCAAATAGAATGGTCTGAGCACGGTTGGAGGATAGAGAAATCCGCGCCCAATACAGACACATGAAGGTAAGTAGTGTAACCAAGCGGGGCTTTACGCTGATCGAGCTGCTTGTTGTTATTTCCATCATCTCCCTAATGATGGGTATTACGCTGCCGGTATTCAGTCGGTTGCGGCTTCAGGCCCGGACGATGCTGAGCATGAGTAACCAGAGGCAGATCGCGTCCGCAATGAATCTATATGCCTCAGACCACAATGAAAGATACCCCGAATCGGTTGCCACTATAGGATTTGGTAATACCTGGAACTGGTCGGACTCAACCAGGTTAACCGGTAACAGACGCCGTAGCCCACAACTATACCGGGCTATGAGCGAATACCTGCGGAGATACATACCCGATGCGAGTATTATGTATTGCCCAAATGTGCCGCATAAATACGAGTATTTACAGCAGGCCTGGGACGCCGGTGACAATTGGGACAACCCCAGGACCGCTTTTCCGGCTGATCCGGTTGGTGGGACATATTGTTTCTATTGGAACTACAGAGGATTTGTTGGCGGACGCAGGGTCGTTTTCAGAGGACCACAAGGTCCGGCAAGTAGTGGAAGATACAGCAAGCTGCTTGTGAGCGACTATTTTGGCTATGACCACTGGAGAAATCCCGGCTCATTCAGCAGCTGCGAACCATTCGATGGAGCTGATATCACTCCCGAAACATGGCTCCTTTCGTCCTTTTGGTCCCGCAAGAGCGATGCTGATGATTTTCCTGTAATCAAGCTGCGGGCAGGATACACCGACGGACACGTTGAGACCTACTCGGCCTCGAACGTCGTACCTATAAAGGTTTCCATTACTGCCGATGGTACTGTCCCATACCCTGATGGTGTGGGTCCAGGCGTATTTTTCCTGCCGAGAAATGCTCTCTACTGAGAGGTGTGGCTATTTTTTCTGGCATCTTGTAACCCATTAAAGTAATGTCTCGTTCTCCCCGCCTTTCGCCGACCGTGGCTGTTTTACATGCTGATTACCAGTTGAACTAAACAACCTGAACATAAGTTCTATTAGCACAGGCCGGGGCCGGGCACAAAAGAAGAAAGGCTGTGAGTGATTTTCACTCACAGCCTTAGTTTGCGTAAATCAG
>CAZLIO010000212.1:0-971 GCA_964559025.1 uncultured Pirellulales bacterium
CATACAGGCCAGGGCTTCCTGATGTTTTCCGGCTTCAGCTAATTCCAAACCTCTCTCGTAATGATAATGATTAGGATTCCCACCAGCCGTGCCAGAGCCTTGTCTCGGCAGGAACACACTATTTTGCCTTTGTGCACTTAGTGGATTTGAATTCGGCCCCATTATTGCCATCCGATTTACTCCTAAATATCGAACATATATGTTTTCAAAAGTTACCTTTCAGTTTTTGACATTTGTCCTCAACAGCTATCAGATGAAATCCAGCAGCGACATAGACATAAGTTTTGCAGCCACTGCTAACGACATTTGATATAGAACCTCCCGGCGAGACAGGTCTATAGCTATTTGGGCGATGTCTGCTTCCTGCAGGCGGGTCGCTTCATCCTCGGTATTGTATTTTATGCCCTTTAAGCTATATTTGAGGTCGTCCAGAAAGCCGATTTTAGACCCAATAGAGACCTCGGCTTGAACCAGAAGATTGTTGGTCTCTTCAAATGAGCTCGGTAAGTTTTTTAGCTGCTCTCGAACTTGAGCATCGGAAAGCCCTTTTTCATTTTCCAATACGTCCCGAATAATAATAAGTGTGTTGAATATATCATAAGTTCCGGGCACGCTTACCAAATCAACTCCGGTGCCGGCTATTGCAGTGGTGTCAACATACAAAACCTCGCCTGTCTCTGCGTGGGTTACCATCGTATTCGCATTGCCCGGCGGAACAGTTACATCAACGTAGCTCGTCGGGTCATCATCAATCGACAACCTGTACGTGCCGGCAACGGGCTCTGTTATCTCAAGCCAGACGGCACCGTGAACACTTGATGTCCCCGTGCCGGCTTTGGCACCGGTATCACCAATGAAAACCGGGGCGCTGCGGTCGTTGGAGCGAAAGATATTATCGCCTATGTAGAAGGCCGATGATTCCAGACCGGGTGCTACTTCTATGTCTCTATTCTCAAAACTACCCTGATAAG
>CAZLIO010000212.1:981-6392 GCA_964559025.1 uncultured Pirellulales bacterium
TAGCAATAGAAGAAGCAGAAACAGGCGTTAATCCAAAACTCCCCTGATAAGTTACTCCGGTGATTTTTCCATTGGTACGTTCTACCGTATATGGCGCAGAGCCCGTATTGGTCCCCCCAAAGAGGTATTGGTCCATATGTTTAGTGTTTGCCAATGTGACTGTTTGCTCTAATATATCGTTGATTCCTTCTGCTGTCCTTTTTCTTGCTGCTTCGTCGTAGATGCCACTGGTAATTTGAGTTAGACGTATTTGGGTCTCAGTAAAATTTGACGTTATATTCTCGATAATGGTGGAGGAAAGCTCCAGGATGCTAATGACTTCCGAGAGGTTGTCTATATAATTTTCCAGGGACTTTTCATTGGTATTGAGCCCTAAAACGCGATAGGCGGCAGCAGGGTCATCAGAGATTCGATTTATCCGTGAGCCTGTAGATACTTGTTCCTGTAGTTTAGCCATTGCATCGGTATGAAGGTTCAACGCAAAGCTGACATTATTATAAATATTGTTCAGTGCTTCGCTCATTTTACGTATCTCATATCTTGCTTTCGATTCACAACATGCGCTTCACGCTTCTCATATTATTTCCATAAGAGATAACAACAACGATTGAACTGTGCTCAGATATTTGCTCATACCCGTGAACATCTGCTCGAAGACTAACATCTGGGCGGCTTCATCGTTGATGTTGACGCCGCTTATCTCACTTTGTTGATTGCCCAGGTTTTGTACCATAGATTCGATATTGTCTTTGCGTGCCTGTCTAACAAAAAGCTGTTGACCAATGTCCGTGACCATCTGGCGATAAAACTCTCCAGGTGTCATAGAGTTCAGGCTGGTTACGGTCTGGTCCCTCAAGCCTGCCATCCGCAAAGCGTTGGCGTTGTCGGTCATATCCGCACCCAGGGCTGATGCCACCCGGCCCGGTGTAGCAGCTATATCTGAACAAACTGCTATATTCAAAGCGCTGCTGCCGGAAAAAAAGGTGTTGATTCCAACCGCTGCTAACACCCCCGAAGTGTCAGTGTCCACAAAAACATCAATGCTAAAAGAATCTCCGCCAACCAGATCACCTGTACTAAGAGATATCTTGATTCCTGTGTCTCCAACATCGATCTTGTCACCCACCGCATAGCCGGAACCGATATTGATGGTATCAATTGTGTTTAAAGCGTCGTCAGTTACTGTAAGTGTGAGAGCATTAACTCCAACATTACCATTGCCGGAAACAGTGAATGTGAAAGTGTCGTTTGAACTTCCTGTATAAATGCCTGACACGCTTACAGTTGGATCCGAGGACCCGTTGAAATGAATGTCGAGGGGTTTAGGCTCAGGAAGAACGGCGGGCAGAAAATCAAATTTATAGTTTGTGTCAGCCTGGATGTGAAGCTTGGAAGAAATCACCGAAGCACTAAGACCGTTGATAGCTGAGATACTGGTGGCTATGTCGGATAATGAATCGGCGGATTTGTCAACGGGTATTTCAGTACGGGTTATCGCTCCGGTGCTCGTATTTGTAACTCTTATTTGTATTTTGCCGTCAGTTACGTCTGAACCAAAATCGGCCAAATTTTCGCTCGAAATCCACCAGCCGGTCAGTCCCGTAAATGACCCGGTTGAGCCGACTCCCTGGACATGATATTGATTTATCTGCTGTATCATTGCTGTTGCCAGATCGTCCAGGTCATCGCGAATATCAGAGACCAGTTTGTTTCTTAACGATAATAATCCGCCTAATTGTCCGCCTTGCACGTTTATGTTAAAAGTGTTCACGCCGGCAACGGAAATACCCATTTTGCCATCTTCTTTCAAACCTGTCTCCAGGTCCATAGCGGAGGCACCTACCGCCACAGGAGTCCCAGCTACATAGACATCGACCACGCCATACTGTCGCGTCTGGGTCTCTATACTGACTAATGACGACAGTTCTTTTATGCACTGGTCCCTTAGGTCTCGTAAATTGTTGTCTTTGCCGCCGCTTATTTCATGCTTTTCTATGCTATCGTTCAGTTCGGCTATTCTGTTTGTCAGGATATTGACCTGCTCGATAGTGATCTTAGCTTCTAATTCAATTTGGTTTTCCAATTCTGCCAGAAATTCTCCTAATGTTCTGAATTGACCGGCCATAGTCTTAGCAGCGGTTACAATCTGGTTTTGCCAGATGACTTCTGTCGGATGAGCGGAGAGGTCCTGCAACGCGTTGAAAAAATTGTCTATAGCTGCGCTCAAACCGCTCCCCTCCAAAAATTCTCCAAATGTGTTTTCGACCGTCTGCAGCGTGGTAAATTCCTGCGAGACCTGTCCTAATAACGATTCTTGACGGAGAATCTCCTGCTCCAGAAGACCATCAATTAATCTGGTAACACCGACAACATCGACACCTCCTCCCAAAAGAAGGTCACCAACTTGCGACGAATAAGAGGGACGCAGCTCTATTCTCTGGCGGTGGTAGCCGTCGGTAGCCGCGTTGGCAACATTATTGCCGATTATATCAAAGGCCCTCTGGGCTGCTTCAAGGCCGCTAATTCCTATCGAAAAACTATCCATTTCGTAACTCTATTTAGAACACATTTCTCACAGCTCCCGTACCGTAACTGCCGGGTATTAGCCTAAGCTCAACAGGTCGGGACGACGTTCCTCAAAACTGAATGTTTACAAAAGCCATATCAGTTTGCCGTTTGGTTGCACCATTGGAGTTATAGTAAACCGCCCCTGTCTTGCCGAGGTCGAAGATACTATTCAAAAGCAGGTTGTTGAATCTGGCGCATTCAGACAAAAGCAAAGCCGTGCTTAAATATTCTTGCTTAAGTTCTTTAATCAATGACATTAACTTCGCTTTCCTCTTTGTTACCTGAGATTTCTTCCCTTTTGGCAGACTTGCTTCCAGCGCCGACAAAGTCATTTGCTTTGTATTACACCCGAGAGCATTCGCCAATTCTTTTCGTATCGTTTGACGTTTTGATTCGTGGCTTCTGTAGCTGTCCGACTCGGCCTTGATGATCTCAAGCAGTTTGCCCAAGGCCGCATCGTCGCGCTTGATAACCAGGCTGCGAAGTCTATTCAATTGTGACAAACTCTCTTGTATATGTTGGCTGTCTTTATCAAGACAAGACAGCAGCTCATCAACTTTAGCTTCTATTTCAGTTGCCGTCGATTTCATAAATGCCCATCCACGACTCGGCTGAGCGGCTCGGCTGAGCTCGCCGAAGTCCCGTCGAAGTCTGATTTTTGTGCTGTGTTTGCATGCTCAGCGTTGGTCAGAGATTGATATATATCCTTCCACAGTCCAAGCCCGCCGTTGTTTGCAATATCGCGGGCAAGGTATAGCCAGAATATTCCTTGAATCTGCTTGGAAGTTCCGTCTTTTTCAGAGCCCCAGTCCACGATACTATTTTTCATTTCGTCCAGCAGTTTATTCAGTAGAACTGATTCAAAATCTTTTGCTGCTTGCTTCTTTTTCTCTTCCGAAATGCTGCTGAGCATCGATTTGTCGAGTTGCTCCAGCATGGCTGGCGGTGAGACTGGTTCAGTTAGTATCAATTTGACGCTGTCCATTAAATTGCTCCTACATTATCACCAGCTTGGCTTGAAGGGCGCCGGCCTTTTTCAAAGCGTTAAATATCGCTATCAGGTCTGTGGGCGTTGCCCCTATGCCGTTAAGGCTTTTGGCTAATTCTGAGACGGTAACCGACCGGGACATAGGAATCAGATACCCCTGCTTCTCTTCGACTCCTATCAACGTGTCTTGAACAACTTTTGTGTCCCCGGCATCGGAGAAAGGCGCGGTTGGCTGTGAAACAATTGGCATTTCCTTGATTTTTATAACAAGGCTGCCCTGTGAAATCGCCACCGCTGATATGCCGACGTTTTCACCGACCACGATAGTGCCCGTGCGCTCGTTGATAACCACCACCGCGGGAATATCAACCTTCACTTCGTGCTTTGTAATATCGACGATAAAGCCAGCTATATCTTCCTGACTAATTTCGCTTGGAACTTTAACTGTAACTGTACCGGCGTCAATTACTATTGCAGTGTTTGCGTAATCCCGGTTAATGGCTTTGCTGATTTGCTCTGCGGTTGAAAAGTCACTGTTTCTAAGATTAAGCGTGATAAGTCTATGGCCTCCAATGTATTCGACGAATGTGGCTATCTCTTCTTTTTCAACTACTGCGCCGTTGGGAATTCGACCGACTGTTTGGTGGTTTTTTGTAATCGAAGCCTTATCACCTGCTGCTGTCCAGCCCCCGATTGAAACTCCTCCATCCGCTATGGCATAAACCTGACCATCAAGACCTTTCAGGGGCGTCGGCAACAGCTTTCCGCCCTGAAGGCTTTTGGCATTTCCTATAGCAGAGACGTCAACATCGATTCGTGAGCCTTCACGGGCAAAGGGCCCCAATTCCGCTGTAACCCAAACAACTGCAATATTACCGCCGGTCAAATCGGTGGGAGTAAGAACTAATCCCGATTCCCTCAGCATGTTTGTAAGCATTTGTCGCGATAGCACACCGCTGTCGCCGTTTCCGGCCAGGCCAATGACTAAGCCAACGCCAGTCAGTGGATTGCTTCGAAGCCCCTGAATATCAACAATGTCCTTTATTCGCTCGCAATAACCAGCGCCCGGCATTAGTATGCAGAGTAAAAATGTGCAAGTCATAAATACCATTATGCTCTTTTTTACTCGTATGCTTTTTGTAGATTTCATAACTTATTACTCTCAAAAAATCTGTGCAAATGGCACTATCAAAACGGCCAAATAACGTCAAATATCTTGCCCAGCCAGCCAGGCCTTGTATATGGTGCCGCGACGCCTGAATTTTTAGTAACAATACGAAAATCTGCCACCTGTTCACTCTTGACCGTGTTATCAAATGCAATATCGCTTGGCCTGACTATACCGCCTACTTCGATGGTTTGTATATCGCCTGCGATATTTCGGCTGCGGGTCCCCATAACCACAAGGTTGTGATTAGGCAGAATATCCATTACTACTACACTGACCTGGTCCTCAAACTTGCGCTCGTCTTTGTAATCAGCCTTGCTTTTCAGCTCATTACCCGATGTAGCACTCATCGTGAAGCCGGGCATGCGGGGTAGAATATTATTATTCGGTGTTGTGATTCCCAGCTCCCCATTAAAGCTGTTTGACCGGTTAGTGTCCTTCTTCAAATCCCTTTTTGCTTTGTTATCGACCTTGCTGTCTTCGCTGATCACAATGGTCAGGATATCACCTATCTGGCGGGCCACATCGTCGGCGTATAATTCCTTCATATTCTTGTCCCTCTTGGCCCAGATAGAACCTGCTTGCAGGCAGGTGGCCGGTAAGAGCACGAGAATTATCAAGACAAGCACTATCTCAGAAGTCAGAGTCTGTCTTCTGTCCTCTGTCTTCTGTCTTCTGTCCTCTGTT
>CAZLIO010000213.1:0-6384 GCA_964559025.1 uncultured Pirellulales bacterium
TAAATAATATATGCCTAACCTCAATTTTGCAGAAGCCTTACTTTTTTTAAAATAAGGAGGTTTAACTATGAGTGGGACAAAGCCTTTAACAACCAATAGAGGATTCCGTGGATTAGCTCTTTCCTTAAAACCGTTCAGTCTAATTGTATTGGGGATTCCGGCAATGTTTTTAGTGACATCAATTTCCTGCGCCCTGGATAATAATCCTTCATCGTCTCGAAGTGGAAAAATACCCGTTATCTTCGATACGGACATTTGTGATGATATTGACGATACGTGGGCACTGTCTCTGCTTATCCAGTCGGCCGAATTCGATGTTAAATTGATTACAACCGCGGTACGTAACACCCCGTCAAAGGCAAAGGTTGTGGCCAAGTTTTTGGAAACCGTCGGCAGGACAGATATACCCATCGGCATGGGAGTGCAACATAATCAAGCCTCTCATAGGCAGCAGGCATGGATAAAAGATTACGAGCTTTCATCATATCCCGGTACTATCTATGAAGATGGCGTGCAGGCCTTGATTGATACTATAATGAAATCTCGCAAGCCGATAAAAGTGGTTGCTGTTGGTCCTCTGCCTAATATCGCCGCCGCACTTGAGCGCGAGCCACGGATAGCCGAGAAAGCGGAATTTGTCGGTATGCACGGCAGTATTTACCGGGGATATGGCGGCAGCTCAAAACCCAGCGCTGAATATAATGTAGAGGCTTTTGTAAAAGAGTCACAGAAGGTCTTTACTGCACCCTGGGATATGACAATTACTCCTCTGGATACGTGCGGTTTAGTCAATCTTAAAGGCCAAAAGTATCAAAAAGTCCTGAAAAGGAACAGCCCTTTAACGCGGGCGTTGATAGAAAACTATCGCGCATGGTACAGACAGGGGATAATAAATCAGAACAAGGATTTGAGCGAGGCGGAGGTCAATAAAAGGGTCGAACAAAAGCTCAATTCGAGCAGCACAACTCTCTTCGATACGGTCGGCATTTATTTGGCTATGTCAACCGAGCTGGTCAAGATAGAAAGGCTGGGAATCAGGGTTACCGACGATGGATATACAAGAATCGACGAAAACGCCAAGGTGATTAATTGCGCCACAGAATGGAAAGACCTGGACGCCTTCGAGGATTTCTTAGTTGAAAGATTAACAAAATAGGAAATCTCCATAAGTTAGTTATGATGGGTGTTCGAAACAAAGTGACATTTAAGAAAGTATTGCTCAGGTCGGGTATTGTTCTTTGTCTATTCTTCACAGGATGTAGAGATGAATCTGTGGAGCACTACGATCGCGGCTGTAGCCATTACGCCAAGGGCCAATATGACCTGGCTATCTCTGAGTTGACCAAGGCCGTTAGGATAAATCCCAAATCAGCTAATGCCTATTACGTTCGGGGAATTGCCTATGGTAAGAAAAGTCTGTATGACAAAGCTATCGGAGATTTCACCAAGGTCATTAAGATGAAGCCGAGAGATGCTGATGCCTACATCTACCGGGGACTAGCATACTATGATAAAGGCGAGTATGATCGGGCCATCTCTGACTGCACAATGGCCATTAATATAGACACAAGGTCTGCTGGTGCATACTACAATCGAGGGCTTACTCACTATCAGAAAGGCGAGTATGACCAGGCCGTTTCTGACTACACCATGGCCATTTTAATTGACCCATTCGATGCTGATGCCCGTTACAACCGAGGAATGGCCCATTGTGCTAAAGTACAATATGAAAAAGCTATTAGAGATTATACCAAAGTCATTGAGATAAATCCAGAGGATGCTAATGCCTATTACAATCGTGGTATTGCCTATTCTTGGGAAGGAGCGTATGATTTGGCCATATATGACTATACCAAGGCTATTGAAATAGAACCAAAATCAAGCGACGCCTACATCGGACGAGGACAAGCCCATTATAGCAAAGGTGAGTACGACTTGGCCATCTCCGATAGCAATAAGGCCCTTGAGATTAACCCGAACTCTGCTGATGCTTACTACGGTCGTGGAGTGACCTATCATAGCAAAGGACAGTATGACCAGGCCATTTATGACCATACAAAGGCTCTTGAGATAGACCCGAATTTAACTAACGCCTACGTTGAGCGAGGATTGGTCTATTATGATAAGGGCGGATATGACCGGGCCATCTTAGACTACAGCAAAGGTCTTGAGATAGACCCGAATGATGCTATAGCCTACTACAATCGAGGAATTACATATACTAAGAAAGGTGAGTACGAAGAAGCTATTTCAGATTTCACCAAGGCCATTGAGATAAATCCAAGGGACGCTGGATTCTACACTAATCGGGCAATAGCCTACTACCGCAAGGGAGAATATGACAAAGCGTGGGAGGATGTGCATAAGGCACAGAGTTCAGGATTGCAGGCTCAACCAGAATTTCTCAAGCTCCTTCGTGAAGCTTCGGGAAGAGAGAAATGAATTAAGACAGGCCAAATCCCGCTAAGTATTAGATTGAGGTTAAAAAAAAGGAAAATTAAATCTGGAAAAGAAAATTTAATGTGAGGAGTAATAAATTAAAAAAGATACACCAAAAATCGTAGTGGTTGGCAGCTCCAATATGGATTTGGTGGTAAAATCACCGAGGATACCTGCCGTGGGG
The DNA here is from genome assembly GCA_964559025.1 of uncultured Pirellulales bacterium. Lineage (GTDB taxonomy): Bacteria > Planctomycetota > Phycisphaerae > Sedimentisphaerales > Anaerobacaceae > NIOZ-UU13. The sequence continues at coordinate 2,624 of CAZLIO010000213.1, forward strand.
GAGACTATTTTAGGCAGCGATTTCATAATGACCCCCGGCGGTAAAGGTGCGAACCAGGCGGTGGCGGCTGCAAAATTGGGAGCGAAGGTCTATTTTATAGCCAAATTGGGTAATGATGTATTTGCAGAGCAATCTTTGAATAATTTTAAGAAAGAGGGAGTTAACACGAAATATGTTGTACAAACCAAAGAAGCTCCATCCGGAGTGGCTTTGATTACCGTTGATGATGCCGGTAATAATGTAATTGTTGTGGCTCCGGGGGCGAATCAAATGCTATCCCCCAATGATGTCGAAAAAGCTGAGTTGGATATTGCTTCATCGGGTGCGTTGGTTGCCCAGCTCGAAATTCCATTAGAAACAGTTGAATTCGCGGCCCAGTTAGCGAGCAGTTCCGGCGTGCCTTTTATTCTGGACCCGGCGCCGGCCCAAAAGCTCAGTCCGGAATTTCTTAAAATGGTGGATTTATTAACACCAAATGAAACAGAAGCTCGGATTCTGACCGGCATAGAAGTAACGTCTAATAGAGATTCCGCCTGTACAGCGGTAAAGAAGCTGTTAGAATATGGTGTCAAGTCAGTTATATTAACTATGGGGGCAAATGGATTTTTGTTAGGCACTGATGACAAAATGGAATTTGTCCCTGCCGTAAAGGTAAATGCCGTCGATGCTACGGCGGCGGGAGACGCTTTTACGGGAAGCCTGGCGGTTGGCCTGGCTCAAAGGAAAACATTAGCCGATGCGGCCTTATTCGCCAATTATGTGGCGGCTCTTTCCGTAACCAAAATGGGGGCACAATCTTCGATGCCTGCCAGAGAAGAGGTAGAAAGTTTTATAGGGGCGCTTCGCCAACCGCCCCTACTGAAGGAGTAAGCAATGAGAAAGTATAACTGCTTAATTAAAAGTGTTCTTATCTTCTGTGCTGTGATTTTTTTCATCCTGCCGGTCGGCTGTAAGCAGCGCGAGACGGACAAGCCGAGAATTGCTTTGATAATGAAGTCACTGGCCAATGAGTTTTTCAAGACGATGGAGGAAGGCGCCCGCTCGCACCATAAAGAGCACAAGGATGAGTACGAGCTTACGGTAGTCGGCATCAAGGATGAGCAGGATGTAGCCAGGCAAATTGACTACGTTGAATTGAAGATTGCTCAGGGAGTGGACGCGATAGTGATTGCACCGGCTGATTCCAAGGCCCTGGTGCCCGTATGTAAGCGGGCAATGGATGCGGGGATTATAGTGGTCAATATTGATAACAAATTCGATGCCGACGTGTTAGAGGACAAGGGTGTTAAGATTCCGTTTGTCGGGCCGGACAATCGTAAAGGCGCAAGGCTTGCCGGTGAATATTTAGCGAGCAAACTAAGGCCGGGGGACAAGGTGGCAATAATCGAAGGGGTGCCCAATGCGTTCAATGGGATTCAGCGCAAGCTCGGCTTCGAAGATGCAATGAAGGCAGGTGGAATGAGCATCGTAAGCTCCCAGTCAGGTTACTGGGAGACGGCAAAGGCAGAACCGATTGTCTCAGCACTGATTACAGAGTATGCGGATCTCAAGGCTGTCCTCTGCGCCAATGACAGTATGGCCCTCGGTGCGATAGCGGCGATTAAGGCAGCCGGCAAGTCCGATGATATCCTCGTCATTGGTTTCGACAACATCTCAGCGGTGCAGAGACTGCTTAAGGAAGGGAAGATTCTGTGCACAGTTGACCAGCATGCGGACAAATTGGCCTTATTTGGCATCGAGTACGCCCTTGAGATGCTCAAAGGAACGGGCACGCCCTTAGACAGAGAAACCCCCGTTGAATTGGTGAGTGGTGAGTTGTGAGTGGTCAGTGGTGAGTTGTGAGTGTCAGGTTCAATTAACCAATCGGTAGAAGTGGTTTGTCGTTGTCGAAGCTGGTATCGAAACTCGAAGTTAGAAGCCGGAAACTTGAAAAAACGAGCTTCGAGTTTCCGGGACGAGCATCGATACAAGCATCGACAACCTTAAACGAATTCAGCGGGAATGACAAATATGGATATCCGCCGTGGGCGGACTTCTAACAGGCGTACTGTTTCCGCAACAGGAACTAATTAACCAGAAATGAGGTCTGCGACGAGCAAAACAATTTTCAGAGCTTTCGGGATTAACAAGTCATTCCCGGGTGTGCAGGCGCTTTCTGCGGTCGATTTTGATTTGAGGGCCGGAGAGGTTCATGCCCTTGTAGGCGAGAACGGCGCCGGCAAGAGTACGCTGACGAGCATCATCGCCGGCGTGGAAAGACCCGAATCTGGCCGGATGGAGCTTTACTCCGTTAGAAAAGAAAAAAATTCTAACGTGGTTTATGGCCAGCCCCCGCCAGCAACAAGCGTGGCCCAGCCGTATCAGCCGAACGGCAGAGCAGATGCCGAAGCACACGGCATCCGGATGGTAATGCAGGAGCTTCATCTGATATCCAACCTGAGCGTTGCCGAGAACATTTTTATCGAGAAGCTGCCCAACAGATTCGGAATTATTGATTATGACAAGCTTAACGGCGCCGCAAGAGAAATTATGGAACAGGTGGGTCTTGGAGACGTTGCCCCTGATGTGCCTGTAGGATTGCTGGGAGTTGGGCAGCAGCAAATGGTTGAGATAGCAGCGGGTCTATCACGGCGCTGCCGGATACTGGCGCTGGATGAGCCGACCGCATCGCTAACCGATAGGGAAATAGAGCTTCTTTTTGCTCAAATCAGAAAGCTCAAGGCCGAAGGGGTCGGCATAATATATATCTCGCACCGCATCGAAGAGGTCATTCGGATAGCTGACCGTGTTACGGTTTTGCGGGACGGGAAGGTTATCTCGACTAATCCGACGAGCGAGCTGGGCGTTAGCGATATTATCCGTATGATGGTTGGCCGCGACTTAGAGCACGAGCAGTTGCGGGGTTCCCGCAAGGCGGGGTTCCGGCCCGGCTCAAAGGCAGGGCAGGCAGCTCTTCGTGTTGTCGGTCTTACGATTGGTAACAAGGTCAGAGATGTTAGTTTTGAGGTTCGCCGGGGTGAGATTCTCGGTGTCGCAGGGCTAATGGGCTCCGGTCGCACGGAGACAATGCGTGCGGTGTTCGGCGCAGACCGGCCCGACAGCGGCAAAATATATCTATATGGTGCCGGCCCCCGACAGTCGCAATCGGGTGCAGGCGAACCGGTAGAAATCCGCACGCCCCGTGACGCAGTACGCAACGGCATAGCTTTCCTTACCGAAGACCGCAAAGAGCAGGGACTGCTGCCGGCTCTGGCTGTCCGCGTTAATATCTCACTGACGCGATTACGCGATGTCAGCCGATTCGGCTGGATGAATATAGCTGAGGAGCGGTCTGTGGCGGATAGGTATATCGCTGCGTTGGGTATTCGCTGTTCGTCCAATGAGCAGATAGTCGGGGAATTGAGCGGAGGCAACCAGCAGAAAGTAGTTATCGCAAAATGGTTATACAGGGACTGCGATGTTCTTATCTTTGATGAGCCGACCAGAGGCATCGACGTCGGGGCCAAATTCGAGATATACCACATGCTCGCAGAGCTGGCGGAGAAGGGAAAGGCCGTCATCGTAGTTTCGTCGGACACCAAGGAGCTTATGGCTGTTTGCGACCGTATTATGGTAATGTCGGCCGGCCGGGTTGCAGCTACATTCGCCAGGGGTGAATGGAGCCAGGAAAAGATAATGGCTGCCGCTTTTAGTGAATATGTAGTAGTCTGTCAAGCTTGAATGTGTAAGTTGTCTTCCCATGGTTGGGTTGCAGCCTCAAA
>CAZLIO010000214.1:0-535 GCA_964559025.1 uncultured Pirellulales bacterium
ATGTTAGGCTTTATTTTCATGGACGAATTAGCTGCCGTTGTTGTTGGCAGTATTCTGGTAGCAATGGGAGTCAAGTTAATTATAGAAACCAGACAAAATCTTAGCATAGCAGCCAAGCGATATTTTAAGCCGACAGTTTTCAGTACTATCTTAATATCAATAATCTTGGCAGTTATTTCCCTTTTAATTCAATTATAAAAGCAAATTATGTCCGGCAAGAGAAAGCTGCAAAAAGCAGCCATATTTATATTGCCTATCTTGGTCTTTTTAAATGTAACACCTGAATGCTTTGCTGAGCTGGTAACTAAAAGGGACTTGGCAGATGTTTTGCCGACTGCCAATGCCTTTGCCAGGAAGACAGAACCCTTCGAACATTTCCTCGGCTACACTACTGAAGGCGGATATCTTATGGGGGCGGTTTTTCTGACAACAGAAGTTGTTCCAGACGAGAGTTGGGGCTACCGGGACCAGATAGCAACCCTGGTTGGCGCAGATGCAGAGGGAAAAATTACCGGCGTTAAGGTGCTGAGCGAAT
>CAZLIO010000214.1:545-6382 GCA_964559025.1 uncultured Pirellulales bacterium
TTTATCCTCGGATTAGATGTAGACGCTATATCTGGGGCTACAATAACTTCAAGCACGGTTACCCGTTCAATAAAAGCGGGCCTGGAGCTGATTACAGAGCAGGTTTTACGCCAACACGTAGATAAAGACAAGCCGGTCAAACACTTATTCTTCCAACATTTGCTCTGGCAGATAGATTTTATATTCCTATGGATCATGGTTGGCTTGGCGTTCCGGTCTTTTTTCAAAAAGAATGAATCCTTACGTTATTTTATATTGGGCCTGAGCTTTGCCTATTTGGGCATTTTCATGGGGGGTGGGTTTTCTATAAATGATATTTTAAGGCTTTTATCTCTTCACAGCCCTGTGTTCTTGAACAACCTGTTTTGGTACAGCCTTATTGTTATCGCAATAGGATTGGCAGTTTTCGCGGGGAGGTTCTATTGCGGCTGGCTTTGTCCGTTCGGGGCTATTCTTGAAGTGCTTTTTAGTTTGGTCCCGATAGAGTGGAAGATTACCGGAGAGGCTGACAGATACTTGAAAGTTGTAAAATATGTCAATCTTGGGATTTTGCTTATGATTGCCCTTTTGTTTGCAAACAACATCCTTGCAATTTATTTAGCCGGCATCATAGAACCATTTGCCACATTTTTTAATCTGCACGGCGATTTGATATCCTGGATGTGGCTTATATTAATGCTGGTTTTTTCGGCCGTCGTATCGAGATTTTATTGCAGATATTTCTGTCCATTGGGCGCATTTTTCGCTTTAGTGAGCAGGATTTGTTCTTTCTTGCGACTAAGGCTGATAAGGGTTGATTTGCCGCAGGACAACTGCAAAGGTTGTAGGTTGGCTCAAAAAAGATGCCAAATGAATGCTATTAGTTACGATGAGAAATCAAAGAGACCAGGTATAGATGGCAGTGAGTGTTTTATGTGTAATACCTGCGCAGCAATCTGCCCTGTAGAATCGAAAACATTGTGACAAAATCAGAAACTGTGTTGTTACTAAGAAAAAACTGGTTAATCGTTGTAACAATTATATCGCTGACTCTAAACGTTGTTGCGGCATTTTTCATTTACAAAGATTCTAAAACAACACTCGACAGACATGAGAAGAATCTTATTAAGGCCGAGCCCCTCGATTATAAAAATTTCAAGAGCCAGTGGGGTAACGCATGGCTTGGCTTAGAGGTTACTGATGTTACCCCGGAAGTAGCGGCAAGAAAGGCCCTTGACAGAGCCGAAGGAGCATACGTAAAAACTGTTGCAGCCGGTTCTCCCGCTCAGAAGGCAGACATTGCCCCGACAGATGTAATACTTTCTTTTAACGGCAGAAAGATAAGAACCGCTAAACAGTTCCAAAGCGACCTGTCAGGAAGTGAGGTAGGCAGCGAAGTTTATATGTGTGTAGCAAAAAATGATTACAGGCTTACGGTGTACGCAGTGCCCGAGGAAAGACCATCGTATCTAATGCCTGCAACTAACGCTTTCCCTCGACTTGGGATTGAAGTCGCTGAAGTTACCTTTGGCAGTGATGAGGCCGATAAGCTCGAAGAAGCAGGTAAGGCCGGCGGTGTTCTGATTGAGATGGTTTTGGCCAACTCGCCGGCAGAAAAAGCCGGTTTGCAGAAAGGTGATGTTATAATGTCTTTTAATTCGCGAAAGACAAGGACTTTAAGGGAGTTTTTGTCTGACCTTGCCGGCTGTCAAGCCGGTGATCAAGTCCGTATGTGTATAATCAGAGATGATTACCGCATGACAATATATGTTACTCTGGAGAAAAATCTAAGGCTTTACGAAATATAAAGACAAGGAATATAATTAGTAGTGTGAGAATTATTGAATCTTATCCTGCCATCTAAGGTGACTTAGAATATGGCTGGCTATATTGACTCGAAAAAAGAAAAGGAATGGGGTAGCTTGAGCAATCCTGCTGAGCTTAAGAAAATCGTTATCGTTGGGCTGCCGAATACAGGCAAGAGCCAGGTATTTTATAATCTCACCGGCCAGTATACATTGGTCGCCAACTATCCATTCACTACGGTAGAGATCAAAAAAACAAAATGCCGAATTGACGGCGAAACTTATGAGGTCATCGATACCCCCGGCCTTCACTGCCTTTATATCCACTCCGAAGAGGAACTAATAGTCCGGGACATGATATTTTCCGAAAAGCCGGATGTAATCGTCCAGTGCATTGACGCCAACCTGCTAAAGCAGTCACTTACCCTTACTGCTGATTTACTCGAGCTGGGAATTCCAATGGTAATATCGCTCAATGCCATAGATGAGACTTCAAGACGAGGCGTATGGATCGATTCCGACGGCCTGTCGTGTCTTTTAGGTGTTCCTGTTATCGAATCAATTGCCGTAAATAGTTTAGGCACAAACCAGCTAAAAGCTGCCATAAGCAAGGCCCGCATTGGTAAATGGCCTGTGAAGTATGGTGAAATCATAGATAGCGGTATATCGGCTATTGCCTCTGGGCTTCCGGAGGATATACGGTTTAAGCGAAAGGCTGCGGCTCTGCTGTTGTTCGATGACCCGTTTCTTGCCGACTACTTAACGAAAAAATATGGGTCAGAGAAAATTACTAAGTTAACTGAACAGGTAAATAGAATAAAAAAACAGTTTAGAGCGAATATCGGCCACGCCATAAACAACAAACGCAGCCGCTGGGTGGAGGAATTGGCAGAAAATACAACCAGAAAGCAAAAGGTAACACTTGGAGAGTTTTCCAAGGCTTTTAGCCGGCTGAGCCGCCATCCGGTATTCGGAATCCCAATATTAATATTCTTCTTGCTAATGACATTTTTGCTTGTGGTCCATGTTGCCGGTTTTTTGGATAAAATACTCAGTGCCACGTTACTCGACCCTACGGTCGGGTTTATTGAAGCGTTCTTCAAGGCCGAAGACGGAAGCATAAAAGCCCAGTTCTGGTACGACTTTCTTGTGGGCCATTACGGGATTTTGACACTGGGTTTATTTAACGCTATAGTCACCGTCCTTCCCATTCTTTCTGTGTTTTTTCTTATGTTTGGTTTTCTCGAAGACATAGGTTATATGCCGAACCTGTGTGTTTTAGTTAAAAGAATTTTTGGTAAGATAGGCCTAACAGGCAAAGCAATTATGCCGCTGGTTTTAGCCCTTGGATGTAAAACGATGGCAACGCTTTTCACGAAAAGCCTGAGGAGCCGCAAGGAAAAATTTATAGCCATCTACTTAATTGCCTTTGCCATACCCTGTGCCGCCCAATTGGCTATTGACATGGGGATAATTGGAAGACTTGGAAATTTGCGGCTTTTAGGATTTCTGATTGCCTACGGAACACTGGCAATTGTTGAGATCGGCGCAGGATTCCTGCTTAACAAGACGATAAAAGACGATGAAAAAAGCGATTTTCTCCAGGAATTACCCGCTATTCGAATCCCAAACCCAAAGGCGATAATTATTAAGACATATTATCGATTGTACTGGTTCCTGAAAGAAGCACTTCCAATCTTTATTATTGCGGCGGCGGTATTATTCTTCGTTGATAAAATAGGGCTGCTCGATTTAACAAAAACTGTATTAAGCCCGATTGTGGTTGGATGGCTTGGTTTGCCTCTTGACATCGTTGATGCATTGATACTCTCTCTTGCACGCCACGAGGCAGCGGCGGGTTTATTATTAGACATGGTAGACGCAGGTTCCTTGAATTTTATCCAGTGTGTAGTCGCTGTGACTATTACAACGATGTTTGTTCCCTGCTTTGCCAATATAGTTGCAATGTGTAAGGAGATGGGAGTAAAAACCGGCTTAGCTATGACGGTGGCCATAAACATGTCATCTTTCGTTCTGGCAGGTATTTTAAATTGGATTTTGGTATTCACTATTGGGAGATGGATATTGTGAACAAAAAACGAGAAAAAGACGAGCATATTGAACGGCTGTATTACATGAAAGAAGATCAGACCGATTCGATAGACGCTTTGAAAAGTGCTATGAATGAAAACTATGATGCCACTGTCATTGATGAGTTATTATCTGAAGATATGGTGGAATTGACAGAAGACAGGAACAAAATCAATCTCACAAAAAAGGGACATTATTACGCGTGCCAACTAATCCGTGCCCACAGGCTTGCCGAAAGATTACTTTATGATGTTCTTGGCGGCGATTTTGAATCAGGCGCCTGTGAGTTTGAACATATTGTTACACCCGAACTGGTGGACAGTATTTGTATCTTGCTTGGCCATCCAAAAACATGTCCCCATGGAATGCCCATACCAGAAGGTCAATGCTGCAAAAAATCTTCCCGTACCGCACAAAGTTCTGTCATAGCACTTACTGAATTAGAGGTAGGTCAATCCGCACGGATTGCCTACATTAATTGCAAAAGCGACCCACAGCTTCATAAAATGGATAATCTTCGTATAAGGCCGGGAGTAGTTGTTACGTTACACCAAAGATATCCCGCTTATGTGATTGAGTGTGAAGGTAGTAACATCGCGATGGACGAAGAGATAGTTGCCAACATCTGTGTGTGGCGAAGCCCCGAACATTTGCAGGCAGCCGGAAAAGAAGCAGGCGAAAAACACAGCGGACGGGAAAGATTTAGACACGGACACGGAGCCAGCTCGTAGCAAAAGTGTCTCCAAGATTTTAAGCCGAGAGTTTTCAGTAGTATCTTAACATCAATAGTCTTAGCAGCTATTTCCCTTTCAATTCAAGTATAAAAGCAAATTATGTCCGGTAAGAGAAAGCGTGGTTTTTCTGACAACAGAAGTTGTTCCCGACGAGAGCTGGGGCTACCGGGACCAGATAGCAACCCTGGTCGGCATAGATGCAAAGGGGAAGATTACCGGCGTTAAAGTGCTGAGCGAGTTTGAGAGTCCAAGATATACAAAAGAACTTCTGGCTGATGGAAGCTGGTTCCTGACACAATTTGAAGAAAAAGACGCTGGTGATAACTGTATACTCGAAGGGGATATAGACGCTATAACAGGAGCTACGATAACTTCAAGCACGGTTATCTGTCGGCTGTTCGACGACCGATCCCCATGATGGTGGCGATCTGGTCAAGTGTCAAACACGCGAAATAGCGCAGTTTGATTAATTCAGCAAGTTTTGGTGTGTGATAGATAGCTTCGTCTACAGTGTCTTTTGGACCAGTCCCACCAGCCAATCACAGCGCACAAGCCGCGCCCCAAGTACCCCTAAAAATGGCCCATTTTTCGCGACTTAACGGCTACAACCATTGTACAACTCAACAACCCTTTATCTGCCAATTCAAAAAAATTCCAATTCCATAAACTCTGTAATACCAATGCTTTATAAAAAACTCAAAATTTAGCGCCGGATTCAATGTCCACTGCGCTCCCTTAGCGCCCTGAGTTTCTATATTGCTCTAAAACAATGGGGCCTATACCGAATTGGTATAAGCCCCGAATTATTGCAAATCTGCTATGTCAATGTCAATTCTAATTGCCAGCCAAATCCCGGCTTACGGTGCCGGTGGTGGAGCATACAGCCGAATATCATCAAAGTACATTGTACCTGAACCACCAGGTTGCAGATTGTTCCTGTTGCCAAGACCAAGGGTAATCGAATTAACATTGGAAAGATTCACACCCTGGTCGGCAAAAGCCTGCAGGTCGATATTCCATTGTGTCCAGGTATCTACCTGTGCCGCATTGGGATTATCATTCGTGACAATCGCATTGCCGTTGAGAGCAACATACAACGTCTCAGCAGCGTTATCCGGAATGCCCCTGAACCAAATCGTCAGCGTGTTGACACCTTTCTCGGTCCAGTCACGAGGATAAGTCAACGTCATCTCCACCTCTGAATACTTTAAGACACTGTTGTCGTAGA
>CAZLIO010000215.1:0-6371 GCA_964559025.1 uncultured Pirellulales bacterium
TCCAACCATTGCTTGCAGACTGAAGGTACGGTGAACTGCCGCCATTCGCCCGTTGAGGTCGTTGGTTACTAATGCCCCCAACGGATTCTCAGGCGAGGGCTCATAACTACCGTCATCAGCGAAACCGATGATCGGCTCAACCAAATCATCCGCTGAGACAATCACAAAACCGGATGGCTCCAAATAGACGATGTAATAAACCGGCTCACCATAGTCATCAGTGAAGGTCTCCACCTGCCTTACTTGCTGGCCGAGAGTCGTCTCAAGGGGTTGAGGATCTACTTTGAGCCAACCTGCCACTGCCATTTCCGCTTCATACGCTGTTGTCGGAAGTGCCCACAAACTGCTGCATAATTGCAATAAGAAAAAAACTGCCGTAAAAATAATGATTTCCCGCTTCATTTCCTCTTCTCCATAAAAATTATCAATATTTATAGCGTAATTATCAATATTTATAGCGTAACTGATGCGCAAGTAAACTACTGCCGCAAAAACTGTATAAACTCCAATAAAATGATTTGCACACCCTTTTCGTCCTTGTTGCCTGCCGCTGGAAATCTCAAAAGTTGACATAATAATTGTACACTCTCACTCCTCGCTGTCAAGTAAATTACATAAAAAAACCGATGCTGTGCGCCTCGCTTAGAAATTTGGCCTTTGCTCCAGGACAGTTGTCGTGATATACTATACTTGGCCAACAAGGGCCGAAAAACTGGCGATTTGCATTTTCACAACACTAACCTGCTCCAGTGGAGGCAAATATGGCCGAAGAACATTCTGCTTCAGTAAAGGTTTATCCGACCAAAGAGCTTGGCAAGCTAAGCATCCTTGATATGTTGAATTACTTTGAAAAGCGCGGTGCTATGCGGGTCTCCGATTTGCATATCAAGGTCGACGCCCCGCCTGCATATCGCATCGACGGCGACCTGGTCAAACTCAAAGGCCCAACCGTAACCGCACAGATGGCAAAGCAGCTCCTCTATCCTCTTCTAAGCAACGAAAATCTGCGCAAATTCCGGGAACGGCACAGCGTCGATTGCTCTTACCGGCTCGGCTCATTGCAGTTTCGAATCAACATCTTCAGGGAAAACGACGGCATAGCCGGGGCAATCCGCGCCTTATCACTGGATATACCGCAAGCTGAGGACATCGGCTTTCCTAATGACGTCTGGAAAGACATCATCAATCGCAGGCACGGCCTGGTCCTAATGACCGGCATCACAGGCGCCGGTAAATCCACAACAATTGCCTCACTAATCCACCGAATCAGCGAAAAAAGTGCCTGCCGAATTATGACCGTCGAGGACCCCATCGAATACATCTTCCCCCAGAAATACTCCATCATCTCCCAGCGCGAGCTCGGAAGGGACGTCGAATCCTTCGCTGCAGGTTTGAAAGAAATGCTCCGTCAGGACCCCGACATAATATTCGTGGGCGAGATGCGCGACTCCGAGACAATATCTATGACCCTTATGGCCGCCGAGACGGGCCACCTGGTCTTCTCAACGCTGCATACAAGAGATGCTACCGGCACCATAACACGGATACTGGATTACTTTCCCGCCGGCCGACAATCTGAGGTCCGTAATCAAATGTCCCTGGGTTTGGCTTATATTATAAGCCAGAAGCTCATACCAAAAAAGGATGGAACCGGCAGGATTGTAGCAATGGAAATACTTAACAACAACTACGCCACCGCCAACCTCATACGAACCGGCAAAACAGAGCAAATTTATTCACAACTGCAAACAAAAACTCGAAACAGGCCTGACGAAAAAATGCTGACGTTGGAAAAGCATCTCTCTACACTCGTAAAACAGGACAAAGTTGACCTGCTGGAAGCTAAAAAATGGGCCAACGACCTCAAGTGCTTTACTGACTGTATGCAGCGGGACTAAATGCGTAGATGAGTAAATGAGTAGTGTGCCGAATATGCTAAATACGATAATATGACAATCCAGTTCTTTTGCCCCAATTGCAATGAGATAATCGGATTTCCCGATAAGCACGCCGGAAAGCGCGCACGATGCACAACCTGCGGCCAGTTTTTCATAATCCCTTCCGAAAATTACAAAAAAACCAAAAAAGTCGAACTACCCAAAGAAAAAGGCGAGCCGATACCCGGCTTTTACCACGCTGTCTTTGTTGACAATTGGAAGCTGTTTTTCGACTCCGAAAACGCCACTTCACTGGTCTTTGTAATTGCCGTTGTGTGCTTCAAATTCTTCACAGCCCGTTCGCCCTGTTGTGCTTTCGTAACACACTATGCTATCTGGGGCTGGCTGTTTGGATTTTACCTCAATATTATTTACGAGACGGCTTTTGAGATAGATAAGCTGCCCGAAATCTACCTCGGAACCAGCATTACCTTCTTATGGTACATCATCAAACCGCTTTTTCTCTTCTCCGTTACTATGGCCGTCGTCCAGCTACCATTCATCATCGTATTTGTGCTGCGTAAAGACGAAGGCCTGACAATCGAGAATATCCGGCAGGCCGAATTTGGCTTGCTGCATGTTCTATTTATCCTTGGCCTGTTCTTATTCCCAATTGCAATATTAACTACAGCCATCGGAAAAGATATTACGATGTTCAGGCCCGATTATCTGCTTCGTCCTATATTTAGAGCCTTTGTACCTTATGTTGTAACGGTGCTTTTACTTATCGCTGCCGCTCTTCTCGAAACCCAGACTACCCAATACACCGGCGCCAGCTTGCTAACAACCGCAGGCCATCTGGCGATGAATTTTACCGTCCAGCTTATCGCCATAATTGCGATGCGCTCGATTGGCCTGTTCCACCGACACTATAGCTGCCATCTCGCCTGGTAAGGCCCGCAGCAATCTCAAAAATAATTAGCTCCCAGTTTTATACCGGCGGTTTCTTTTCGTTTAATCCTCGCCGGTAAGCTTGCCCTGAGCGCAACCGAAGGGACAACCTACATGCAATACGCGATACGCAGTAATCGGTAAATCGCAGAACCACCCCCTTTGAACCGAGTAAATTAAGAAAGGGGCCTATACAAATTTATCGGTATAAGCCCCTGATTGATGCGAAGTCATCGGGTATCAAATCTTGACTGAGGCTATGGCCATAGTTCCTCTTCAAGCCACGATTCCATCAAGATGGCACGGTCCTCGGCGTCAACTACTCCATCGGCGTTCAGGTCGGTACGCAGAGGGTTGAAGACTGATATATCAAATGCCATGTCATCAGTAAGCAGGAAAGCGTCTATCTTAGCTCCATCTTCCCTGTAGGTGATTTCCACAGAATAGTTCCCGGCTTCCATCGTGAAGAGCACTGTTTTGTCGGCGTCGTCCATGCTCCGGACAGGAGTCCACATCCAGCTACTGCTATTCACTACGCCCCATCTTACCCAGCCGGTGTCGTTACTCCTGTTGGTCGTAGCACCCTGAATTCGGAGCCAGAAGGAATCGTCCTTGCCGTCGGCGCAGAGCGTCCGACCAAGGATCTGGTAGACACCGCCCGAGACATAGATATCATAAGTGGCACTTTGGCCTTCGTTGGGACCGCCGCTACTACCGGGCCGACACTCCATATACTGTCCGCCGGAGGCTTCAGGGTCGTCCCATAACAGCATTGGTTCGGCTATCGTATCGGCTGACTCTACTTCGCGATAAACTGCGACAACATCTTCAGGACGTACTGATTTACTGCCCAGCTCGCTTTCCAATATCGCAAGGTCTAACTCGTCAACAACACAGTCGTCATTGAAATCGCATTTGGGCTGTCCAATTTCAGGCCTGCATCTGGGTATATACACTCGGATATCATCAAGGTACAAAGTGCCGGTACCTCCGGTCTGAGGATTATCCTTGTTGCCCACACCGATGCACATTTTCTTGATGGCGGCCGGATTTAATCCCGCATCGCTTAACTCACTCAGTAAAATGTTCCACTCCTGCCAGCCGTCTAATTGAACAGCGGCCGAATCATCGTGAGTGAAGACCTTTTCTGCACCTGTGCTGTCTCCAATCAAAATGTACAATGGCTCATCCGAGTTACCCGCGTCACCTTCGAACCATAAGGTTAACGATTTAAGATTATTCGCCGTCCAATCTTGTGGCGTCACCCACTCACGCCGGACCTCTGATATACCCGCTACGCTGTTGTCGTACATAAACGGTGCTGACTTCCCGCCGCCATGAACGACATTAGCCTCAAGAGACCAGCCTGTAAAATAGCCCATTGTTGAGCCGTTCGTTGAAGGATTGTCTAATCCGTCTAACCAGGTATAATACACAAGGTTGCTGCCCTCTTCCTCTGCCACAATATCGTTGTAGGACTCGAAGCCATCCACGACAATAAAGTTAGCAACGGTAAAGCCCCACACATCGCCTTTCCACGGACCACCGGGCTGGGCATCATTGACCTCGTCGATACGCCAGTAGTAAGTCTCGCCCCATTCAAGGGGTTCAGACAACGTATAGCTGCCAACAGCCTGCCGGCCTTTATAAATGTCTGTGCTGGTCACCTCAGCGGACATTACCTCGGAAGAGCTCGTGCCAATGTACAGCTCATGCTGGGCCCCGTAAATCCCACTTCTCCACGTCAGAGTTGGACCCTCCGGCACGTCTTTAGCCCCATCACGCGGGTAGGGAAGCGTAGCATATAACTCCAACGGTATCAGCTCCCTTATCTCGGCTTGCGTCAGAGTATGGTTGTAAATTCGGATATCGTCAATAGAGCCTATGAAACTGCCCCCGACGGGTCCAACTCCCTGGCCAATCCGTATTATATGTCCCTCCGCATCGTCGCCGGAGTCGAAATCACCCCTGCTGGCCATCAGCTCCGCATCCACATAGAAATTCCATAAGTCATAGGAATCTTTATAGTCCTGCTCTTGTGTAAATACTACGTGATGCCACTGGCCGTCCCTTATGAAGGTCGGACTCGTCAGAGCGCCAACCCAGCCCTGGTACATGTCCCATTGACCCGCAGAATTTATACCGAATACTCTGTCGTTTTGTGAGTGTATCGTAGGATCCAGCTTACCGAAAGCACTCATAGCAAAAACCCCGGTCGCCGACGATTTGAGCCATAGGGCTATCGTAACATCCGAACCACCAATTTCAATCCCCTTCGGACCGGCAACATCTATGTAGCCGGTACCGTCCAGCTCAACACAGCCGCCGAGTTTACCCTCCGACCATACTACACCTTCTTCAGTTAAGGTGCCGTCATGCCCATTACCTGTAGCATCCTGAGCAACCGTTCCGGAGCCTTCGTCAAAGGGCAGGTGCGCTACCAGGGCCGCTGAGGCATTGCCCGCTATGTTCAGCATCAAAACAGAATAAACCAGAAAAAACAATTTTCTACACATAATAGTTCTCCTTAAAAGTAAAATACCAATACTTTGGCTGCTCTTACTATTACTAATTTGTCACTTACGGTTCCGGTGGATAAAGACGAATGTCATCGAAGTACATTGTACCTGTACCGCCGGTAACGGAGCTAAGACCAATAGTAATCGAATTGACATTAGTAAGGTTAACACCCTGGTCGACAAACGCCTGTAAGGGGATATTCCATTGCGTCCATCTCGTTATCGTTGCTGCGTCTGGGTTATCGTTATCTACCCTTGCAGCGCCGTTGAGAGCAACGTATAAAGTCTCAGCAGCGTTGGTTGAACTACCTCTGAACCAAATTGTCAGGGTATCGACACCATTGACTGTCCAGTCACGATTGGAAGTCAACGTCAGAGTCGCCTCGGATTTTCCAACACTATTGTCGTAAGACATTGGCATCGACTGATTACCACTATTAACGATAGTTTGCTCTGTAAATGGAGGTTGGTCATAACCTATGAGAGCACCATTTGTTGGATCGTCATATCCGTCTATCCAGGCGTTAAATATCCTGTTACTATTGGGATCAGCGGGATCAAGGTCATTGTACGATTCCATATCGTCAATGATTAGGAAGTTTGCCGTAGTGAAGCTCCAGAGCGGACCAGTCCACGGGCTTTCAGCGTTAGCGCTGTCGGCCTCGTCAATCCTCCAATAGTAGGCGGTGTTCCACTCAAGCTGTCCGGGCTCATAGCTTTCTGAACCAAGGCTTCCACTGCCTTTTTTCTCAAGTGCACCTGCATCGGCGCCAAAGTAAATTTCATGTGTGGCACCCAAGCCCGGTGACCAGGTTAGAATCGGTGTTTGCGTTACGTCCACAGCACCTTTTGAGGGATTCGGACTTCCGACAGCGCCTTCAGTTGTGAAACTCCAGACATTACCTTTATGCGTTTCGATAATATCAAACTCATCGACACGCCAGTAGTAAGTCTTGGCCATTTTAAGTGTGCCGGGAGTATAAGACGTACTTCCCTGTGCTGATCCACCTGTTGTGTTGTCCAC
>CAZLIO010000216.1:0-6361 GCA_964559025.1 uncultured Pirellulales bacterium
TGCCCGGTGACGTGGATGAATTTGGGACCCGTTATTATATTCGCGTTGACAGGGTCACTTACAGTGATGGTTTTCATCCTGAGAATTCACCCGATGGAGTTGACCACTGGCCGAGCGAACCGGACGGCGGCGGCAAATCGCTTACGCGCAAGACCGGCGCCGATTACGGCAATGACCCTGATAACTGGACTGCCTCTGCACCTTCGCCCGGATTATAGTACTCCATTTCAGAAATAGTACGACTACGAGATTGCCACGCTCGGCTGCGCCTCGCTCGCAATGACGACGAATGCAGCCCTATGTCATTGCGAGGAGCCCTTCGGCTACGCTCAGGGTAAACTCCACGACGAAGCAATCTCGCTTTGGCATAGTAGCGAGATTTACGAAACGCTGTAATAGTCAGGGCTTGTAGTCGGGATTGGGTGTGGGCATTCGTGCATCTACGTTTTTTCGCCAGGCCTCTAACATTTTGCGAAGTTCGGCGGCCATGCCGGGCATCTTCTCAGCGAGATTTTTCTTTTCGCCGATATCGGCTTTAAGATTGTAGAGTTCCACTCGATTGTCTTCGTAAAATTCGATGAGCTTGTAATCCCCGACTCGCACGGCCCCGCCGGGACTGCCGCCTTGATTGCCGTAATGGGGGTAATGCCAGAATATTGCCTTTCGGGGCAGTGATTTTTTGCCTTTGAGCAACGGCACCAAACTGACACCGTCGATATGCTGTTTTGGTTTGGGCTCAAGACCTGCCATCTCCAGCATCGTCGGGTAGAAGTCCGTACTGGTCACGGGTTCGCTGCATACGCTGCCGGGCCTTGTCATACCGGGCCACTTTATCATCATCGGCTCACGGATGCCGCCTTCATACAGCCATCCTTTACCTGCCCGCAGCGGCAGGTTTGACGTTGGGTGACCTTCGGAAGTGCTCAAGCCGCCGTTGTCGGACATAAGAATGACGACTGTGTCATTCGCCAGGTTCTGCTGATTCAAGGCGTTGAGGACCTTACCTACCGCCTGGTCCATCGCCTCTATCATCCCGGCGTACACGGCATGGTTCTGAATTAGCCTAACCTTTCGGCTACCCTCCCGGCCCCAGGCTGAAACCGGCGACGGCACGGTCTTGGCCTTCTCCTCGTATTTGCTCTTAAGGTCGGGCCGGGCCATTAGTGGCGTGTGCACCGAGTAAAACGAAAGATAGGCGAGAAATGGTTCGTTCCGATGGGCCTCAATAAATGAGGCGGTTTCTGTCGCCAGCCTGTCAGGCAGATGTTCGCCTTCGGGGCCGTCCTCCAGGCGGGGATTGCCATAGGGCGAGAAGTATTTCTTACCACCGTACGGTCCCCCTCGCTCGCAACCGCCTTTGTTAACGTCGAAGCCCTGATGTTCGGGCCAATACGGTTCACCACCGAGGTGCCATTTGCCCGCAAAGAAGGTTGCGTAGCCGGCTTCTTTCAACGCCTCAGCGATGGTCACTTCCTCGAGCGGCATCTGGTCAAGGTAATCAGCGGGATTCAATTTACCCCGCCGTCTGCCTTTGAGATAATCTGTCAGGTTCAGCCTCGCCGGATATTTACCTGACATTATACTTGCCCTTGTTGGCGAGCAGACCGGGCAGGCCGCATAAGCATCTGTGAATCGCATACTGCCTTTGGCGAGCTTATCAATGTTGGGTGTTTCATAAAAGCTGCTGCCGTAACAGCCCGCGTCCGTCCAGCCCATATCATCGACGAGGAAAAAAACGAAATTCGGTTTTTTCTTAGATTGCGAAGCTCCTCCGGCACATCCCGGAACAAGCAGTGATGCCGCTCCGAGTCCCATCATTTTCACAAAATCACGTCTGTTAAGATATGTATTTGCCATAATCATTTCCTTTCAGAATTATCCGGCGTTTTTCCTTTGCGGTCTATTCTTTTTCTTTGTTCGTGGTTGTTGTTTGGCCGGCCTGGCATTTGGGTCATACCTTGGATTTGGTTTAGGCACTAATGCACCGATTTCTTTTAAGTGCCGGTCGATGAGGGCGTCGAGCTGTTTTACCTTTTCTGGATACGTAGCCGCCATGTTATTTGTCTCACTGATGTCTTCAGTCAGATTGTAAAGCTCGTAGCGATGTTCACCGCCTTTTCCATCGTGATAAAAGCGAATCAATTTCCAGCTGCCGCAGCGAACGTATGTACCTGCGATATTACCTGTGGCGGGGGTGTTGTGGGGAAAATGACAGAAGACGGCTTTGCGTTTGAGTTTGCCCGATTGTTTTAATAGCGGTATGATGCTTTCGCCATCGAGGGTTTGTCCCGGTTTGGATTTTGCGCCGGTCATTTCCAATATTGTTGGGTAGAAGTCGATACTGCTGATAACTTCTGAGCATCGTGAGCCTGGTTCAACTACGCCCGGCCAGCGGATGATGAGGGGTTCCCGTGTTCCGCCTTCATAAATAGTTGCCTTTCCGCCACGAAGAGGATAGTTGTTTGTCGGAGGCAGCTCGTCCGGGCCGATGCGGCTGTGGGTATTGCCGCCATTGTCTGAGAAGAAGATTACAATTGTGTTGTCGCGAAGTTTCAACTCGTCAAGCTTATCCATCACACGCCCGATACTTTCGTCGATACTCTTGAGCATCGAGGCCATGATTGGGTTGTTCTGTTTGCGGCGTGGGTCTTTTTTATTGAGATAGCGTTTGGTGATTTCTTCCTTGTGCCCCCATGGCCCGTGTACGCCGAAATGCCAAAGGAATAGTAAAAATGGGTCATTGCGATTTGATTCGATATATCTGAGGGATTCATCGGTAAGCCGGTCGGTAATGTATTCACCTGTTGGTCCGTCCTTGAGATTATTTAATCGGTAGGGGCTGTGATAGCTGGGTGGGCCTGGGTTGCCTGCTCCGCCGATATTGACGTCAAAGCCCTGGTTGTCCGGCCAGTATATCGAATCCTTACCGAGGTGCCATTTGCCAACGAAGCCGGTTTTGTAACCCGTTTCTTTTAATGCCTCTGCAATGGTGTATTCTTCGAGGGGCAGATAACGACGGCTGATGGGCGTAATAGTTTTTTGCCAGGGTTGTGCGTGCTTGGCAAGCAGCGGCCTATCGTCAGGGAGTTTGGGTAAGTGGCCCGCGGGGGTGGTGATTTTCAAACGGGCGGGGTATTTGCCGGTAAGGATACTGGCTCGTGTCGGTGAGCAAAGCGGATTGGCGGCGTAGGCATCGGTAAAGAGCATGCTTTGTTTAGCGAGCTTGTCAATGTTTGGAGTTTCGTAGAATTTACTGCCGTAACAGCCTGCGTCCATCCAACCCATATCGTCGATGAGGATACAAACAATATTTGGTTTTCTCCTCGGCTGTGAAGCTGCTGCGGCACATCCCGGAACGATTAATGATGCCGCTCCCAGCCCCATCATTTTTACAAAGTCGCGTCTGTTAAGATATGTATCTGCCATAATGGTTCGCTCACAAATAATTTTACCAGTCCTAAAGATTCAGACGCCGCGAAGGACTTCTGCTCCTTTGCCCTGTTGAATCAAGGGAACGTAGCTTTCAAGCTCTGCCAGCACCGCTGAGTCGGTCAGGTCAATTGTCATTTTCTTTTCGTGGGCCATATACCCAGCCATAACGAGCATTGTGATTAATCGGCCGTATTCGAAATTGAGCAGGGCGTTTTTGCCCTGTTCAAAGGCGGGTAATGCATCCCGCCACTCCGCTATATAACCATACAGGTCCGGCTCATTGTGATGAAGAAGCAAAGCCCCGCGGCTCGCCTGTGCCTTCTCAAGGGCAAGCTCACTATCCGCGACGGCGGCGGCAGCCGCATCGCTGATAAACAGACCCGTAGGTGACTGTAGTGAGTTGACGGTGTACGAATAACCCGGACCGAAGGCTTCCATAAGGAGTCTCAGGCCTGGTGCATCGTACATCCAGGAATTTGTGGCCTGAGCTACACCTCGAATTCCCGTCTCGGCGTCCTTGAACTCTATAGTAACATTTGAATAGTCCTCGGCAGGCGTGGCCGTGTAATCCACACCTCTTTCCTTAAGCCGGCTAATCCACGGTTCTTTGCCCCACTTGAGCAGGGCCATATTGGCAGTAGCTGAAACAGGCGTGAGGTAGTCAGGGGGCTTGCCGCTGGGTGTCAGCATATACATCCCGACGGCTATACTGTGGCAGCCCATATCACAGCAGACACCGCCTCCCTGCCTTGTTGGGTCCCAGAACCACGGCTCGTGCGGTCCACCGTGCTCTTCTGCGCTGCGGGCCAGATGCACAGAACCCATATTTTGTTCCACTGCTGCGAGCTGACGACGAGCCTCGACCATGGAGGGCATGTGAATCTGGTTTTCGAAGTAAGCGGTGGGCACACCGAGTGCCTTGGCCATTCTTGCCATTACGTCAGCTTCCTGGAGGTTCCGTGCCAGAGGTTTCTCGCAAATGATACCCTTAATTTTGGTGCCGTTTTCGATTGCCTTTACTATGTTGCGCATGATTTCGAGGCGGGCAAAATTGGGTGCAAAGATACAGACTATATCAACAGCAGCACAGAGTTTGGCAGTGTTCTTGAAAACCTGGGTATTGCCGAGGCCATCGGCCTGTGCACGTTTGGCAAGGGCCTCTGCACCCTCGGGTGCGCAAACGCCGGTTAATTCGACATCCCGGACCGAACACAAAGCCCTTTCGTGGAATCCTGCCACGAAACCAGCCCCAATCATTCCTATCTTTAACATTGTCTAATTCCTTTCAAATCAAAATGTTACAGACTGTTGTTACTTTTTCTAATAGCACTGCGGCAGTTTGCCGAGAATCGAATCCATTTTGTTTTTCAGTGGTTGTTGTTAGTTAAGTTCCTGCAATTGTTAGACTTAGATTTCGTTTTTCAATGGATGCCCAAACGTGACCCGGCAAAAGTAGCGAACACTTTTGACAAGTGTGAAAGCCATTTTGGCACGCCTAATATCTACTGTATTTTTGATTATAGCACAACCTAAAACTGGCGAGAATAACAGAAAATAGGCATTTTTCGATGGATAACTTGAGCTTATAGGACTGGGTCGGCATAGGGCAAATGGCGGGCTCCGATAAGACTGAGGACGGGGATTTGAAGGTGAGTTTCTGGGCTGATACCGAGCTTTAGGCCGGCCAGGATGGGTGAAATAGAAAATTTTCAAGGAGATTTTTCGATAAATACGCGCCAAATATGTGTCAAAATAGGGCATATAGTGTGAATAGGCAAGGGGGATTTTAAGCCAAATGACCAAATTGGCTGAAAATCAGGGGTGATAATGTAAAAAACTCGGAAAAATTCAGAAAAATTCCATAAACCGGCAAAAAATGCGCACTTTTTGGACACATTTATTGTGGGAGCCTGCCTAAATAGTCGAAAATATATGAGCCGGTTACTTTGCTGAGGATGTGTGAAAATCGGCTTAGTGAGTCTGCAGTATGACAAGGAATTTGTAGAGATTTTGGATGTTGTTAAGTGAGAATTATAGGTGGCACAAGCGTGCCTGAGAAAACTAAAAGGAGATAAGAAATGCCCGCAACAAAAGTAGCAAAGAAACATGTCGCAAAGAAAAGCACCACAGAAAAGCAGATGGGTATGCCGGAGATAAGAGCGAAGGCCCAATCGATCGGGATAGACCCAGGGAAAATGAAGAAGCCGGAACTTATCCACACTATCCAGGTGGCAGAAGGGTACTCGCCGTGTTTTGGAAGGTCAAATGGTCAGTGTGGTAACACCGACTGCTGTTTTATAAAAGATTGCCTTAAAGTCAGGCTGTAAATTCTGTTCGTTCGGTATTTAACATTCCACGGCGTCCTCTAAAGGAAGGTTATTGCGAACGCACGCTTTTTTCGTACGCTGGGAAGATTGTTCAAAGCGAAGGATTTGAGTTTCAACTTTTTCAACTTATTTAGTTGACAACAGGGGATTTGCTCGGTATTTTTACTTTTGTTTCAAGGAGTATCCTTACTGTCCCTCGGAGGGTACCCCTAATAAAAGACGAGGGAGTCTATATTTCAGGCTCCGAAAAAGAGCCTAAGGAGAATATTGTGGATAAAGGTAAGGTAAAATGGTTTAATGAGAGGAAGGGTTTTGGTTTTATCGTTCCCGACGATGGCGGTAAGGATTTGTTTGTCCATCACTCGAACATCTCGGCGGAAGGATTCCGGTCTTTATATGACGGCCAGGAAGTGGAGTTTGAGGTAGCCGAGGGTAAGAAGGGCCCCGAAGCAACGAATGTTCGTCCCTGCTAATTTGGATTGCGGAGTGTTTGGACGTGAAAAACCACGGCCCCACGGAATGGTGGGGCCTTTTTAATTGAATCCACGAAAGACAGCGGTTCTATTATATCGATAGCTGTTGGCAAAAAAACGCATGTCAGA
>CAZLIO010000217.1:0-6352 GCA_964559025.1 uncultured Pirellulales bacterium
TCACGACCGCCGGGGCTGACAGGGTATTGGCGATAGACCTGCATGCCAAGCAGCTACAGGGATTTTTTGATATACCGGTTGACCATCTGACGGGCGAGCTGGTATTGAATAAGTATTTCAGAGACAAGAAGATTAATAACCTGACGGTGGTTTCGCCGGACGTTGGTAATATGAAGATTGCAGCCAGATATGCGGAGCACCTTGGGGGAGAGCTGGCGATTGTGTATAAAAAACGCTTCAGCGGCAGCGAGGTAGAGGCTAATGAGATGATAGGTGAGGTCGAAGGCAGAAATATCCTGATGTGCGACGATATTATTGCCACGGCCGGGACAGTGTGCAGTGCCGCCGGTCTGCTTAAGGCGCGTGGAGCTGAGAAAATATATGTCGGTGCCACACACGGCATTTTTGCATTGCAGGCATTAGAACGGCTGGCCGAAGCGCCAATTGAGGAAGTGGTAGTAACCGACACTATACCATCGAGTGAACAGGCCAAAAAGGTTGACAGTGTTAAGGTATTAAGCGTAGCAGCTATGTTAGGTGAAGCGATAAAGAGAATTCACAGAAATGAATCGATTAGTAACTTGTTCAACAATATTTAATCAGGATAGAAGATCGGACATCCCATTTTGCAATAATGCAAAAGATGACGCCCCGATTGAAGTGAGGATATTATGGAAAAAACATTGCTTCTGAAAGCAGAATTGCGGGAACACGCCGGGTCAAAGCACGCAGCAAAGGTGCGTAAGCAGGGCAGAATACCTGCTATTGTGTACGGGCACAAGCAGGAACCGGTGGCTATTTCGTTAGATGCACACAACTTTGTGGAAGGACTGCATCACGGGCACCGGCTGATGGATGTGCAAATCGGTAGAAAGAAGGAAAAGATAATAGTCAAAGACATGCAGTATGACTATTTAGGTAAAAACATCATTCATGCGGACCTGATGCGGGTCAGCGTAGCCGAAATGGTTAAAGTAACAGTTCCTATTGAGCTTAAAGGCGCAGGCGCAGCTAAGGGCACGCACGAAGGCGGCATTATTGAAGCACATGCAGACCACCTGGAAATTGAGTGCAAGGCAACTGATATTCCGGAAGCGATCGCCGTCTCGGTGAAAGAGGTGGGAGTTGGTGACTCTTTGCATGCCGGTGACATTGAGCTGCCGGATGGTGTTGAACTGGTAAGCTCGCCTGAGATGCTTGTTGTTACGTGCCACCTGGTTGCCGCTGCCAAGACCACCGAGGAGGTTGAAGAGGAAATGCCGGTTACTCCTGAGGTTATAAGCGAAGCTAAGGAGGCAGAGGGAGAGGAGAAAGAATCTTCAGAAGGCAAAAGATGAGGCCTTTTGGGCACAAGTGAACTATGGGCGATATGAAAATTGTCGTCGGCCTGGGTAATCCGGGCGATGAGTATATTGATACGCGACATAATACAGGATTTAAGGTAATTGATTCGCTGGCCGAGGCGTTAGAGATAGAGGTAAGAAAGAGAAAATTCGGCGCCCGTTTCGGGTCGGGCGAATTTGCAGATAAGAAGTTAATACTGTTAAAGCCGTGGCAGTTTATGAACCGCAGCGGGCAGGCTGTCGCAACAGCGATGGGTTTTTACAAGCTCGACGCCGGAGATTTGCTGGTGGTAACGGACGATATGGACCTTGAGCCGGGCCGGATTCGGATTAGGGCGAAAGGCTCAGCCGGGGGGCATAAAGGTCTGGCTGATATTATGGAAAAGCTCGGCACGAATGAGTTTGCCCGCTGCCGGATTGGCATTGGCCAAAGTGGTAGAGAAGATGCTGTGGATTATGTTCTTAATAAGCCCACAATGGCAGAGAAATCACTTCTTGCCGGGGCGATTGAGAAGGCGCGAGAAGCAGTGCTTTGCTGGATAGAACACGGTACCGAGAGAACGATGAACGAATTTAACAGGTTCGATGAATAAGCATCGTGCCTTATGCGTTTGGAGTAATAAAGTTATGCAAAATTGAGGTTAGGCATATATTATTTAAGGAAATCATTTTTTTGATTTTCTTAAATAATCATACAGCCGCTTGCCGGGCAATAATTAATTGTTTGAAAAGAAAAAAATAAAAAGACAATTTTTTCTTTTCAAAGTATGCCTAACCTCGATTTTGCAGAAGTTTTTTTTGAGTAAAGTAAAACAGATAATTTTATATAGAATAAATTTAAGCTGGAGGTAATTAGCTTGGAAACCGTAGCGAAGAACAAATTATACGAAGGGATGTTTCTTGTTGATTCATCCAAGGCCGGGGCAGATTGGGACGGGATTATCGCGGCCATCAGAACGATACTGGAAAAAGCCGGGGCTGAGATTGACTCGATAAGAAAATGGGACGACCGGAGGCTGGCCTACGATATTAAAGGCAAAAGCAGAGGGACGTATATCCTTAGTTATTTCAGAGTCGATGGCGCAAGGATACGGGACATCGAAAAGTCTGTTCGGCTCTCAGAGAAAATTATGCGTGTTCTGATTCTCAGCGCTGAAAGGCTAAGTCCCGAGGATATTGAGAAAGAAACTCCTGCCACGAAGTTGGAAATGGAAAAGGAAAAACAGAAAGCGGCCAAAGAAGAGGCCCAGGAGACTGAAGCGAAGCAGGAAATCGCTCCTGAAGAAGCGGGGGAAGCTGAGAAAGCAGAAGGAGTCGAGGAAATGGAAGAAACCAAGCAGTTCCCGGAAGAAAAGACTGAGTATTCGCAGGCATCAGAGGTAATCGCGGGTCCAGAGGTAAGCACGGCGTCGGATGATTTTATAGAATGGCAGCCAGAGTATGACCAGATTGAAGGTTCCGAACAGGCTGACGAACAAGAGCAACGACAGCCTTGAAGTTTTTTTTACGGCCAATCTGGGCAGGCTCTGCTCAGGACAGGTTTCACAGGGGTGACAAGTTTAAGGTTGAAGCAATGAGTTTTGCAAAATTGAGGTTAGGCATATATTATTTAAGAAAATCAGGTTTTTTGGTTTTCTTAAATAATCAAATAAATGTTTACTGAGCAATAATTAATGTTTGAAAAGAAAAAATTAAAAGACAATTTTTTTCTTTTCAAAGTATGCCTAACCTCAATTTTGCAGAAGACTATGAAAAAGCCAATACGGAGTTTGTGCTGCGAGGCGATTGATATTTATGTCTTCAGAAAGAAACGAAAAAAAGAGTTCCGAGAAGCAAGCTGCGAAGAAGAGAGACAGAGCGGCGGAAATTGCCGACACGTTTGAATGGTTGATAACCGCTTTCATATTAGCCTTTGTGTTCCGTGCGTTTGTAATGGAGGCGTTTCGCATACCTACCGGCAGTATGGCCGATACTCTTAAGGGGGCCCATTTTCGGCTGCGATGCCGCCAGTGCGGATATAAATACGAGTATGGCTTTGTGCCGGGAAAGTATGGATTTCATGAGGATTACGTTCCACGGTCCGGACATCTGAAATCATATCGCTCCCGCTGTCCGAGCTGCGGCAATTATCAGCCGGTCGGCGGTACGATGCCGGTGGCGAACGGAGACCGGATTCTTGTGCTAAAGTGCATTTATCAGTTCTTCGAGCCCAAGCGTTGGGACGTAATAGTATTCAAGAATCCGCCTGAACCGGAGGTCAATTATATCAAACGATTGGTTGGCCTTCCGGGAGAATCAGTGCAAATAATTGATGGTGACGTCTATATCGACGGCCAAATCAGCCGGAAACCTCCTAAAGTCCAGAACGAGCTGTGGATGCCGGTATATGATAACAATTACCAGCCTGTTGATCCCTGTGCATTTTCTTTCAACCACCACCGATGGCAGCAGCCTTTCGGGACCGGAAGTTTTGCAAAATGGGAAATTGACAAAGACAGGCCTACCTTATTTCAGCTGGACAGCCCGGCTGAGACCATCAGTACGATGACTTATCGCACGAAAATCGGCAACGATTTTAGAGCGACCTATGCCTATGACGAAGTTGAAGAATATGACTATATGCCGTACTACAGTGACCTGATGGTGCGTTTTTACTGCCTTTCCAATGATCCACAGGGAAGTATCGGTATCTCTTTGAGTAAATATGAGACAACCTATCGAGCAAAAGTCGATTTTTCATCGGGAGAAATTGTCGTCACCAAGCAAGAAAAGGGCAAAGAGCCGGTAGAGTTATCTGGGATATCAATCGAACCTCCTGCGATGAATAAATTTACACTTGTTAAATTCGTCAATGTTGACCATCAATTGATTTTCCAATACGGCAGCGAAGAATTAACTTACGATATGGGCCGTGGTATGGGAGATGCCGGCCGGATAAGAGCAGACATTCCGCCGCGGGTGGAAATCTTAGGCTCCGGGAAACTGACACTATCACACGTTGCGATTTTCAGGGACATCCACTACACCGAACGTAAATATGTCAACGGACCTAAAGAAGGCAGGGCAATAGATAAACCTTTTACCCTGGGAGAAGATGAGTTTTTCGTATTAGGCGACAACAGCCCCAACAGTGAGGACTGCAGGTGGTGGACCAGAGAGGGCTTAGCAAATAAAGGTCTGTCCCCGTATCGCGTAGGTATTGTTCCTCGTGACTATCTGGTGGGTAAGGCGTTGTTTGTCTATTGGCCCAGCGGTTTCAGGCCGTTCGCCAAATTCCCGTTTGGCATTATTCCTAACATTGGCCGGATACGCTTTATCTACGGCGGCTCAAACGACAATTAGTAAGTACACGCGGAGGTGAACCCCCGTTAGAAATTTTATAACGAGGTAAATATGGTACAAATAAGGGAATATTTTAAAAGGGGTGAACAAATGAGAATCAAGCTAATTACAAGTCTTTTAACAGGAACGATGCTAACTTTGGGCGGTTGCGATGTTTTAACAGAAAGGGGTATTATCGCCGGCGGTGTTGCCGTAAAAGAATTGCGCTGTGAGTACCGTGTTAATCCTCTGGGGATTGATGTATTTAAGCCCCGGCTGAGCTGGATTATGGAGTCGAATCAGAGGGGCCAGAAGCAGAGGGCCTATCAGATTCTGGTGGCCGATAGTGAGGAACAGCTCAAGCAGAACGAAGGTCAGCTTTGGGACAGCGGTAAGGTCAAGTCCGAGCAGAGCAATCAGGTGGTGTATGAAGGCCAGCCGCTGAAGCCGCGTATGCGCTGCTATTGGAAGGTGCGTGTATGGGACAATGATGACAGAGTGTCTGCCTGGAGTGAAGCAGCGATGTGGACTGCCGGTCTGCTCGAATCTGGAGACTGGCAGGCCAAGTGGATAGGTTATGACGCCGAACAGCTGAGCTCCGACAACAAGGGAAAGCCGGACCCCAACGCCCTGGTTTTGCCTCCGCCGCCTTATCTGCGGAGAGCCTTTTTGGTCGGCAGGCCCATCAAGCGTGCAGTAGTCTATGCCTCGGCCCTTGGCCTTTATGAGCTGCATATCAACGGCAAACGGGTAGGCGAGGACTACTTCACCCCCGGCTGGACCGATTATCCCACGCGGGTGTATTACCAAACTTATGAGGTCACCGACCTTATTAAAAAGGGCGGCAACGCTATTGGAGCGATTCTTGCCGACGGATGGTACGCCGGGTATCTGGGCTTCGGTCGAAAGAGAGAACACTACGGCAGCGAGCCACGGCTGCTCGTGCAGCTCGAAATCGAATACGACAACGGTCACATACAAACGGTCGTTACAGACAAGACCTGGAAGGCCATATACGGGCCGCTTTTAGAATCGGATTTTCTGATGGGTGAAATCTATGACGCCCGCAAAGAAATGCCCGGGTGGGACACATCCAGCTTCGACGATTCGGCGTGGCATACGGTGGCTGTTACAGATAAGAGTGAGGGCATAGTTCAATCTTATCCGGGTGTGACGGTTCAAAAGATTCTGGAAATCAAGCCGAAAAAGCTTACCGAGCCGGAGAAAGGTGTTTATGTTTTCGATATGGGCCAGAACTTTGCCGGCTGGGTTCGATTGAAAGTCAGTGGAAAGGCCGGGACGAAGGTAGTGCTGCGATTTGCTGAGATGCTCAAGCCGGACGGAACTATTTATACTGAGAACCTCCGTGCGGCACGCTGCACAGATACATATATCCTCAAAGGTACCGGTAAAGAGATTTGGGAGCCACAGTTTACGTTTCATGGATTTCGATACGTAGAGGTAACCGGCTATCCGGGCAGGCCGGGCCTTGATGCAATTACCGGAGTTGTTGTGCATTCGGCCATACCGATGGCAGGGTCTTTCGAGTGCTCCAATCCTATGGTCAATCAACTCTATAGTAATATAGTCTGGAGCCAGCGGGGCAATTTTATCGAGATACCTACCGACTGTCCGCAGCGTGATGAGCGCCTGGGCTGGACGGGCGATGCGCAAATCTTCGTCCGCAC
>CAZLIO010000218.1:0-6336 GCA_964559025.1 uncultured Pirellulales bacterium
AACGATTTTTTTCTTTTCAAAGTATGCCTAACCTCAATTTTGCAGAACTCATATTTTAACTCTTTTTAAGGAGGACTATTATGTGTAAAAAATTGATTTATCTGGTTTCTTTTGTCCTGGTGGCAGCTCTGGCTGGCAACGCGGCAAGCGCAGACCCGCTTCAGCAGGACCCCGGGCCGGACGGGATTGTGTCGGTGGAAGCTGAGCACTTTGATGCCAATGTTGAAGTAGGTGGAGATAAATGGGAGGAGATCGGCCCAACGGAAGGCTTTACCGGCGAGCTCGGTATGTGGGCGCCCAACGGCCAAGGCGGAGGCGGCAGCGACTATGCCGCCAATAGTGAGCGTCTGGAGTATGAGATTAACTTTGTCAAGACCGGCCCGCACTACGTGTGGATCCTGGGCTGGGGGGCCGACGGATCCGATGACTCCTGCCATGCCGGTCTGGACGGCGAGGCAACGCCCCTTTCTGACCAAATGAGCGGCTGGAACAACCAATACGAATGGAACAACGGCAGGTATCAAAGGCCGGAGCCTTCGCAGATCGACATAACTTCCACCGGCATCCACACGTTGAATATCTGGGTGCGTGAGGACGGACTTATCATCGATAAGATCGTCCTGACCACCAACCCCGATTTCACGCTCACGGGGAATGAGGAAGGCCCCCCTGAAAGCTACCGTGGTCCCATCTTGAATGCTTATAATCCCTCTCCGGCTGAAGGTGAGATATATTTGGATGTATGGGCCAGTCTTAGCTGGTCGGCGGGTGCCACTGCGGCCTCGCACGATGTGTACTTCAGCGACAATTTTAACAATGTGAACGACGGCACCCCCGATGCCTTCCAGGGCAGCCAGCCCTCGACGTTTCTTGTAGTCGGCTTTCCGGGTTTTGCTTATCCGGACGGCCTTGTTCCGGGCACGACCTACTACTGGCGGGTCGATGAAATTGAGGCTGACGGCACTACATTACACAAGGGCATTGTCTGGAATTTTTGGATTCCACCAAAGAAGGCCTATGACCCTGACCCGGCTGATGGGACCCCGTTCATAGACCCGGATGCAATCATTAGCTGGACGGCTGGTTTCAATGCGAAGCTGCACCATGTATATTTCGGTGATAATTTTGATGACGTGAACAGCGGCGTTGCGGGTCTTCCTCAGGGAACTACAAGCTATACTCCCGGCCCTCTTGAACACAACAAGGTTTACTACTGGCGGGTCGATGAGTTCGACTCCATCAACACCTACAAAGGCGATGTCTGGAGCTTCAAGACCGCAAAGCTCGGCGGAGGTATGCGAGGTGAGTACTACAGAGGTATGAATTTCGAGAATCTCGTGATGACGCGATTAGACCCTCAAATCGACTTTAACTGGGGCAGCGGCGAACCCGATCCACTGGTTGGTGCTGATAACTTCTCGGTCAGATGGACCGGTGAGGTGGAGGCGGCATTTACTGAGACCTACAGATTCTACACCAATACCGACGATGGTGTGCGACTATGGGTGGATGGTCAAGAGCTCGTTGACGACTGGGAGAGCCAATCAGCCACCGAAAACAGTGAAACAATTGACCTTGTCGCCGGGCAGGTGTACGTCATTGTAATGGAATATTATGCGGAAGGCGGCGACGCAGTTGCAGAGCTGAGCTGGGCAAGTCCATCCACGCCGAGGCGGCTCATTCCACAAGCTGCATTGTCGCCGCCTGTAAAGGCCGACAGCCCGAACCCACCCAATGGAGCTCCGGATGTGAAAATGATGCCTATTCTTAGATGGAACGCGGGAGATTATGCCGCTTCGCACGATGTGTACCTCGGTACTGACGAAGAAGCCGTAAAGAACGCCGATAAAAGCTCACCTGAGTACAAAGGGGCCAAAGACCTTGGTTCCGAAAGCTACGAACCCGAAAAACTCGCCTGGTACACCACTTACTACTGGCGTATCGACGAAGTCAATAACGTCACCCCCGGCAGCCCGTGGACAGGAAACGTCTGGAGCTTTACGACAGGTGATTTCCTTGTCGTGGACGACTTTGAGGACTACGACATTGGCAACAATGAGATATGGTGGGCATGGAAAGATGGGTTTGGCTATGCCTCGCATCCTACTAAACCGCCCTATGCCGGTAATGGGACCGGCTCTATGGTTGGCGATGAAACCACGGCTTCTTACACCGAGGAAACTATCGTTCACGGAGGCTTACAGGCGATGCCGTTCTTCTACGACAACAACATGCAGGGCAAGTCCAGGTACTCAGAGGCAGAGCTGACATTGGAAACCATGCGTGACTGGACCGAGGAAGGTGTTACGGAATTGGTACTGTGGTTCCATGGCGATGTGGCTAATGCTCCTGAGCAGATGTATGTGAAGCTTAACGGCTCGAAGGTGGTATATCACGGCGATGCGGCTGACATAACCCGACCGCAATGGAAGCAATGGACCATCGACCTAACTTCGTTTGGCGTGAACCTGCAGAATGTCACGAGCTTTAGCATTGGCTTTGGTAACGATACGAATCCGACACCAGGCGGTTCAGGTATGGTTCTCTTTGATGACATTCGGCTGTATAGGTCGGCGCCTCCTGAGGTTGTTGTTTCTTCGGAAGAAATATGGCTCGAAGCAGAGGCGGCCGATACGATCACCGCACCCATGCTGATTTATGATGACCCTAAGGCATCGGGCGGTAAGTACATCGGCACAACCGACGATGTCGGTAACAGCAGTGATAACCCACCGTCTCCTGATGGTACTGCGACTTACACTTTTACTGTAGCGGGTGGAACCTACAAAATCAGTTGTCGCATAATTATCCCTGACGGTGACTCCTTCTGGTTCCGCATCCAGGGCGCTACCACCCAGACGACTAACCACAGTAGCGGCTGGGTAAGGTGGAGTGACCCTCCGGACTCAGACGTCTGGTACTGGCACGATGTCTTCAGCGCCGAAGATGGTGGCGACACCGTGCTCTTCACGATGGAACCCGGGACGTATACCCTGGAGGTCGGTTACAGGGAGGACGCGGCGTTGATGGATGCTATCTTGATTTCTAAGATTGAATAAAGACGTTGCCGCGTCCGGCACCAATTGAGATTAAGCTTACACACAATTGGTGTGGAATTCACGGCAACAGGCAATAGAGCTACGAATTTGTGTCAATTCGGGGCCTGTACTGATTGATTCGGTATAGGCCCCTCTTTTATTGATTATACTATGACTTCTGCAAAATCGAGGTTAGGCATACTTTGGAAAGAAAAAATTGTCTTTTAATTTTTTCTTTCCAAACAGTACGGTGTTGTATAATAGACAGTTGGTTGACTACTCAAGAAAATGGAAAACATAATTTTCTTAAATAATATATGCCTAACCTCGATTTTGCAGAAGGCTAAGGCCACTGCGCAAGGAGGCTGAACAATGAGTGACAGGTGTTTTTTCTTTGCCGGCGGGGGGACAGGGGGGCACATATACCCGGCTGTCGCTGTGGCGGAGCAGATAGTCAAAATCCAGCCGACAGCGAAGATACATTTTTTCTGCAGCACCCGCAGCATTGACGAACAAATCCTTGGGCAAACCGATTTCGAATATACACGCCTTCCTGCAAAAGGTTTTTCCATTCGGCCCGGCAAACTAATCAGTTTTTGCGGCTCGTTTTTGACCAGCTACAAGATTGCAAAAGAGGAAATCGCTAAAAGCAAAGACGCGGTGGTGATTGGGGTTGGCGGGTTTGTGTCAGCGCCGGTTTGTTTTGCTGCACATAAACTAAAAGTGCCTATCGCGGTTTTGAATGTCGATATGCGCCCCGGGCGCGCAAATAAGATAATAGCGCGATGGGCGGATGAGATTTTTGTGCAGTTCCAGGAAACGTCGCAGTTCTTTGCGGACCGCAGCGCGAAAGTCAATGTTGTCGGCTGTCCGTTGCGAAGCGGTTTTGCCAATCCCCAGCCAAATCAAGCGATAGAGCAGTTAGGTCTTGATAAAGAAAAAAAAATTCTGCTTATAACCGGCGCATCGAGCGGCTCGGAGAACATTAACACAGCCGTGTGTTCACTGCTAAGAAAGTTGGAAACTTTTGCAGATAACTGGCAGATAGTTCATCTGACGGGGCGGCGCAATCTTGAAAAAGTCAAGAGCAAGTACAGTGATGCTAAAATCGAATATAAGGTTTTAGGGTATTTTGACGATATGCCGGACCTGTTGGCTGCTGCAGATTTGGTCATCGGCAGAAGTGGTGCGGTCAGCGTGGCTGAATTCGCAGCGGCTGGAACCCCAAGTATCTGTATGCCCTATCCGTATCACAGGGACAGGCACCAGTACCTCAATGCGGGCAAATTAGTTGAGGCCGGAGCGGCGGTTATAGTAGATGACATCCCGGATGAAAAAGACAGGGCCGAATGGCTGGCCGAAGAGCTAAAAGAGCTGATGAAAGACGAAAAAAAACGTCATGAAATGAAAAGGAGCTGCGAAGCAATTGCAAAGAAGGATGCCGCCTTAAAAATCGCGGAAAAGTTGGCACTCATTCACTCGTAATTTGAGGAATTGTTATGCTGAGCCGAAAGGCGAAGCATCTGGCCTGAAAAAAAGAGATTCTTCGCGGAGTTTATCCTTGAACGAGGTGAAGGGCTCAGAATGACATCCATCATTTGAACTGTGAGCGAGTAATTGAAATCACACTTTCACAAATGTCAAGTTGTGGTCTGGCGGTCAAAAATCGATGGCGGACACGGAATATACCCGATTTTTTCAAAAATCGCTTGACAGAAAGGGGCTCAACTGATAAAAGGTAGGTTTTAGCCATAAGTGAGGATGGGCTAAGATATTGATGCGAATGCTCTTAAAAAATGTCAAAGAGCAGAATCTTTTCGTTGGTAGAGTTTACACAGAAAGAGAGAATGATGAACACATTCAATAACACACGCCGTGATTTTCTTAAATCCGCCATAGGCGGAATGTATTTTGGCGCCGCTGCGGTCGCGGCCGGGCCATTGAGTAAAGTATTGGCATTTAGTTCGGCCGGGCCCGGCTCCAAAATGAAAATCGGGCTGGTTACCTACCTCTGGGGCCAGGACTGGGACCTGCCCACGCTGATAGCCAACTGCGAAAAGAGCAGAGTGCTCGGCGTCGAGCTGCGAACCGAGCACGCCCATAAGGTCGAATCGAACCTCAGCGCCCAAGAACGACGCGAGGTGAAAAAACGCTTTGCTGACAGCCCGGTGACACTCGTCGGCCTTGGTACCAACTTTGCCTTCCATCATTCCGACCCTGCGAAGCTCCGCAGAGACATTAAGGGAGCAAAGGAGTATATCAGGCTCTCAAGCGATGTGGGCGGCACCGGCGTCAAGGTCAAACCGAACGACCTGCCAAAGGATGTACCCCAGGAAAAAACTGTTGAGCAGATAGGTAAAGCACTGAATGAGTTAGGTCGATTCGGCGCCGACTACGGCCAGGCAATCCGTCTTGAGGTTCACGGCTCATGCTCGCCGCTGCCGGTAATAAAAGCGATTATGGACGTGGCCGACCATCCCAACGTCGGCGTTTGCTGGAACTGCAATTCCCAGGACCTTCAAGGCCAGGGGCTGGAGTACAACTTCAACCTGGTCAAGGACAGGTTTGGTGATACGGTCCACGTACGCGAGCTGAACATCGGCGACTATCCTTACCAGGAGCTGATGAACCTGTTTGTGGCGATGGACTACGCCGGCTGGATACTTCTCGAAGCCCGCACGAAACCCGATGACCGCCTCAAAGCACTGGCCGAACAGCGCGAGGTCTTTGAGGAAATGGTCGCCAAGGCGCAAAGGTCCGGGACAGGGCAAAGAAGTGCTTCCGGCGTTAAGATTACCGAACAGGAAAAGACGTTACGAGTTGAAATCAACGGCGAGCTTTTCACGGAGTACCGTTTTAAGGATGTGCCGCGTCCTTATTTCTACCCGGTAATCGGGCCGACCGGTGTGCCGATTATTCGGCACTGGCCGATGAAAGAAGGTAAAGATGAAGCGCAGGACCACGTGCATCATCGCAGCCTGTGGTTTACGCACGGAGAGATAAACGGGCACGATTTCTGGGGCGAGGGCGGAAAAAGCGGAAAGATTGTTCACGATAAATTCCTAAAGGTCACTTACGGCCGCGACATGGGTGTTATTCAGGCAAATAATAAATACGTGGCACGCGACGGCCAGGTTATATGCACGGATACCCGAACACACAGATTCTATAATCGACCGGATGGTCAAATAATGGACTTCGAAATAACCATCCATGCCTCAGAAGGCAAGGTGGTTATGGGTGATACCAAGGAAGGCTCGATGGCCATTCGTTTGGCGCCGACGATGAGACTCAAAGG
>CAZLIO010000219.1:0-3926 GCA_964559025.1 uncultured Pirellulales bacterium
AACAGATAGTGTGGGAGACAAATTAGCGTGTCAACCAATACCAACAGTACGGTCATATCGAGCCTGCTCAGAATCATCACCGGAGTCTTTATGCTATGTGTAGTGTGGCGTTTGATCAGGCTTCTCTGTAAGATAAATAGACTGCTAGATTACCAAGCTCATAATGAAGGTGGCCACCGTAACAGAAAAGTGGTTGATTGCAAGGTCTTATAGAAATGGTACAAGCTAGAATTAAGATGATGTTGTTGGTTATCATAAATCTTGGCTTGCTGCCTTGCTTTGTGTGGGCACAGGTTGATATAAATGGCGACCAACAAATACAGGACCAGACATTAGCAGACTCGCTGGAAAAACTGGAAAAAGACTGGAGAAAGGCATTGCAATATCGAATGCTGGATGGGCGGGCCGAAGAGCAACTCAAAACCTTCCTTAGGGGGGTACTACCGAAATTTACTGCGCCTAAGGACATACCCAAATGGCAAAGCAGGGTTCCAGAACTTCGGGAGACTGTGCTCCAGACCGTCTACCTTCGCAGTTTCCCGGCGCGCACTCTGGCACAGAAACCAACGGTAATTTGGCAAGAGGTCTTAAGGCCAGATGCTGTGTATGTGATCCGCAAACTACGATATGAAATCTACCCAGGATACTGGATCCCGGCCTTGTTGTATGAGCCGGCTAAACTCCAAGGAAAGTTGCCGGTCGTACTCAACGCGAATGGCCATCACAGTGGCGGGAAGGCTGCCGGATATAAACAGGCCCGTTGCATCAATCTGGCCAAGCGGGGCATGTTGGCATTGAATTTTGAGTTCATTGGAATGGGCCAGCTCCAAGCCGACAGCCGGCATGACAATATGTCACAACTCAATGTCACTGGCATGTCTAGTGTGGGATTATTCTATCTGGCGATGAAGAAGGGCTTGGATATCTTACTTGATCACGTAAATGCCGACCCGACGCGAGTGGCCATGACGGGTCTTTCCGGAGGCGGCTGGCAGACGATTGTGTTGTCGGCATTAGATCCACGGATCACGGCATCGATCCCGGTCGCTGGGTACACGGCCCTGTGGGCACGACTCGATCACTACGAGGATATCGGCGACCTGGAGCAAGTCCCCGTGGACCTGGCCACAATCCTGGATTATCAGCATATGACCGCCATGTTGGCACCTCGGCCAACACTGCTCATTCTAAATGAAAAAGATGATTGTTGTTTTCAGACTGCACGCACCCGCCCAGTAATATACGACGCCATCCTGCCGACCTATCGGGCCTACGGTGTATCAGATTTCTTAGAAACCTATAATAACGTCGTGCCGGGAACTCATAACTATGAGGCCGACAATCGTTCGCAGCTGTATCGTTTTTTGAACAGATATTTTGGTCTATCCACGCCGCTGGAGGATATGCATCGGAACCAGGAGATCCTATCTGAACAGGTCTTGCATGTGGAGATGCCCGTCAAACAGGAGACTGTCCAGCATCTGGCCACGGTGCGAGCCCGGCGCTTGGCCCGTGATAAAACCTTATTGAAGGATCGACACGATAGAAACAAACTGCGGAAACGGATCTCAGCAGTTCTTCGTTTGCCTGGTTTTTCGGTCAGCCAACGCCAAGTGAAGGAATTTGGGGCGGTGCAGGCTCATGCTTTGGAAATGGGGGATCTTACTGTTCCTGTGTTCTTCTCTCGCAGCCAACATGGTGACTCTACGCAATTGATTGTATCCGACCAAGGTGCCCGCCAGGCGCGCTGCAACCCCGAGGTCTTATTGAGGAATCACATCTTTAAAGCGGACATATTTGGCACGGGCGAGAACCACTACAGGTCTAAATACCAGCTGTTTGTGGAAAGTGCCGGTTACCGCCTGCTTGGTATCCAAGTAGAGCAGGTTTTGAATTGTGCGAGGCTCGCGCGGGAGCAAACCAGAGTTACCAAAGTCGATATGGTTGCCCACGGAATGATGAGCACTACTGTCGCTCTGCTTGCCGCGGCTTTGGAGCCTGACCTCTTTAACAACCTGACGGTATATGGGAATATTAGCTCCCTCGTCCTGTTGGCGGAAAAGCCCGTTAACTACGATGACGCGCCGTCTCTATTTTGCTTTGGCCTTTTGGAGGTTACGGATATCCCGCAATTGGTGGGTCTATTGGAGAGCGTGCGCTTCCACCAGCCACGTAGAGGTTTGGCACATCTACAGACCCTGAAGTGAGCACAAAACTTGTGCAAACAGGAAATCCATATTAGATAGAAAAGCATCGGCTATAGCGTCAGATGTGAACAAATAACAGATGGGGTAGTTAGCTTGGCTCGTTGTCAAAGCCAGCTTCAGAGGACACTTCCACTTGGTACACCCCAGCCCAATCTATTTAACGGTATTGGCACCAGTTCAGGAAAGGCCCAGTTTAGTGGCTGGGAGTTAGGGTGTGAACGTTAACAAAAGATCTCCGTTGGCTTTGTCAAATTTGAAGCTCCATTTAGAAGTATCCGTTTCTGTTGCAAAGTGTAAGTTCGTCCCGCTGATGGATGCTCCATCGATAACTCTGTAGGTTCCGGCAGGAATCCTCAAATTATAGACATTGAGAACCGTTGCATCAACAAAGTTAACTTTCCGAGCGTGAATTGTACTGACGCCATCACCGGTCAGTTTCAGCACAGCCAGTCCAGGTCCCACTTTGCTGTTTGTTCTTGTATTGATCGCATCCTTGAATTTATTACCCCAGAGCTCGAGGTCACCCACATTGATCTCAGCCTTACCACCTTCGATTTCCAAAATACCACACCAGATGTCAATGCCGTACTTCGAAGCCAGCTCGCTGGTAAATGTGGCCTTACCTCGCAGTCGGAGTGCTCCGGGACGGTCGGCGTCGCAGGTGGATATACGCAGACCCTGGCGAGCAATCAGTTTTCCTCCATTATTGACGATCTCAGAGCCCGTGGAACGGGCAAAAAAACGTGGCCCCCACGGAGTCGACGGTGTGTGCTCTGCCCTGAGATCCGTATTGATCCCTAAAAACCAAGCATTTACAACTCCGGTCGGCCCAATCATGAGGTGGCAACGGGCAGGTTCATTTATATCCGGCCGTCCCCAGGGACCACCGACGCGGAGACTCCTCCCATGCCTTGTGCAATGCAGAGTCCCGTCGACGTAAAACCAGCTTTCCCTGTCTTTGGACAGAACTCCCGATTCACGAATGGTTAAACTTGCACCCTCTTCCAGACGAAGTGTCATGCCCTGTGTCCTTGCATGCTCCGCCAATTCCAGATTTTGGCAGACAGCATCATGCCCTTTCGGTATGACACAGTGGAGCGCCTGGCCAGAATGATCATCACCGATTTCGACAGAAAGATCTGCGTTGGGAAGACCCTTCGTCCAGTTATCGCGTGTGGTCCACAAAAAGTTACCCTGGGCATCCTTGCGATTCATCTCGAACTGGGTCCATTCCTGAGCAATGACTGTCTCAAGTGTGGTCCAACCAACACAGAGCAGACCGGTCATGAACCACACAAGTGATCGAGTTGTATTAAAGAATCTGTTCGCCATATAAACCTCCCCAATCTTCGTTTCTCTCTTTTATGTTTTTTCATATCAGAATCCCATGTGGTATAGAAATCCATATACGGTCGTCAATAATACGCGGCTGAGGTTGATGGTATATTTTAGCATAGATACTCAATTTAGCAATGAGCCAATCCACAGCTTTGTACTCAGCGCCTTTAAACCGGCCCTACCAGACAATTAGTCGCACGAGCCTTACACAAAGCACCCCCAAAATAATCCCATTTTCGCGAGTTCCAAAATGCCAGAATTCATCGAAAAGTCACCTCTTTTAGAAGCTGAAAAACACCCTGATTTTCAAGTGACATCTTGGTCGAGTAGACGTAAAGCTCTTTCATTTAGGCATACTTTGTATTCTCCGTTTCTCCTCTC
>CAZLIO010000219.1:3936-6314 GCA_964559025.1 uncultured Pirellulales bacterium
TTAATATCGGATTAAGTAGACGGGTGAAATGAAATGTATTAATCATGTATTTTTTTGGGATAGCCTTTTACTTGCAATCCTTAGCATCCAGAAGTCGATGGATCCTTACAGACTGACGAAGCCCGCTGTGGGCGTGGAACGAAAAGTAAAATGCCCTTTGGACGGAAGACTGTAAGTGCCTCTCAATATATTATTGACAGACCAGATATTTAAGCTTTTCGTTCTATGCGTTTTTGATTGCGAACGTGTGACAGCACGAATTTCACCCATTTGGGTATCTGTCCTCTGTAACTGTTCTCCATGTGGAACAGAAAGGCTAGGACCAAAAAAGAAGCTGTCGAAGCGTCAGGCAAAACTAAAATGTGACAGACTCGCAGCCGAATTAAATCTTAATCCCTTCAAAGCTGACGGTCGGCGAGCTCCAAGTCTGGAAAAGCTTATAAGAAGGTATATTGAAAACCGCACCGACCTAAAACCTGCAACAAAGAAGCTTTATGAATTAACGGAGAAATACTTGCTTGAATTCTTTGGTGGAGACATTCGAATTGAGCGGATCACACGAGCAATGGCAGCAGATTGGCGTGCGGCGATGGCTAAAGGTAAATTGGTCTTAAATCAGAATAAGAAGAAAATAAAAGAAGCGTCGGTATGCATCCATGTTCGCAATGCTAAAACAATCTTTAATCATGCAGTCAGAGAAGACTTGATTCTATACAATCAATTCGACCGGTTAAAAGGCACTGCTCGCGAGCCTGACAAGGATTGGAAATACGTTACACTTGAAGAACTCGACAAGCTGCTGGATGCCTGTTCTAATTGGGGATGGAGGATGTTGATTGCTCTTTGTCGTCTTGCTGGCTTGCGTCGAGGCGAAGCATTAAATCTCTCCTGGCATGATATTGATTGGCAGAATCATCGTTTAACGGTAATTGCTGAGAAAACAGGAAGACAAAGAGTGGTACCTATTGAACCGAAACTTTACATACTACTTCTTGATGCTTTTGACAATGCAGAAGAGAGTAAAAAGAGGATTTGCCCTATTTCCGAACACAGTCTTTGGCGGAACTTCCAGATGATCCGGATGCGAGCCGGACTTGAGAAATGGAAAGACGCTTTCAAGGTTATGCGACGAAACCGGGAAACTGACTGGGCTCAACGATATCCGCAGTACGTCGTATCTGCCTGGATTGGGCACGGCATCGAGGTTTCATCTCGCCATTATTTACAGGTTCCAGAAGAGTTGTATGAGAAGGTTGCCACCACAAACGAGGCTCAAACTGCCACAAAAACTGCCACAAAATTCGAGAGCGCTGCCAAAGTGGTGAAAGTGAAGTCGCAATAAGTGATTGAGTGACAACCGCTTATGTCAGTGGGCGATACAGGGCTTGAACCTGTGACCTCCTGCGTGTAAAGCAGGCGCTCTATCCAGCTGAGCTAATCGCCCCAAGTTTGTTTATAAAAGTACAAATCTTTATCTCTTGCGTCAAGATTGTTTATATTTTATATTCTCGGCAGATGGTTGTTTATGCTATAGATATTTTTTATGACCAGCCGCTACGGCAATACAATTTTGAGGTGTTTTTATGACATTACTTGAGACTATTCGTAGAAGATATTCCTGCCGGGCATATCAGGAAAGACCAATAGAGCAGGAAAAGCTCGACATTCTTTTCGAGGCGGCTCGGCTGGCGCCTTCTGCCAGGAATGAGCAGGATTGGCGTTTTGTAGTTGTTACCGATAAAGAAACAAAACATCAGGTTGCCGAGACCACTAACAGGCCGCAGGTTTTCGAGAAGGCAGGTGTTATCATAGTCGCATGCAGCAACAGCGATTATGTGATGCGGTGCGGCCAGGCCATCGGACCTATTGACATAGCCATAGCACTTGAGCATATCGCCTTGCAGGCAGCGGAGTTAGGGTTGGCCACGTGCTGGATTGGCTCGTTCTATACGGAAAAAGTCAGAACAATATTGGGCATTCCTGACGATATAGCAATAATCGAGCTGATGACGGTTGGTTATCCGGCTGACAGCCCGAAGCAGCCCAGCCGAGAGCCGATAGAAAAGATAGTCTGCTATGAGAAATGGCAGTTAAGTTAAATTCGAAATTTGAATATCGAAATTCGAAACAAGATAAAAGTGACTAAAGTTTAGATTGCCTAAAGTTAAAAAATGATAACTTTAGCTCACTTTAGGCACTTTAGCTCACTTGATTTTGTTTCGTGCTTCGGATTTTAATTCAGAAAAAAGTTTTTCGATGTTATATTGGGATGTAGTATGAATCAATAAAAAATAATCAATAATCAATTGATTCCGGGGACGTAGTGTAACGGGAGCACACCGCGGTCGCATCGCGGGAATGAGGGTTCGATTCCCTTC
>CAZLIO010000220.1:0-6297 GCA_964559025.1 uncultured Pirellulales bacterium
TGCCGAGATCGCCGAAGGGTTACGTCGATCTGAACAAGATCGGACACGGTGCGATGTTCAAGGGCACCAAGGGCTATGTTATCTGCAATTTCGATTCGCGGATTCTGCTGCCGTTCGGCGACGACGCCGACCTGACATATTACAAGCGGCGGACAAAGGATGAGGTGATTCCGCCGCTGGGTCACTTCCAGAAGGAATGGGTCGATGCGTGCAAGGGCGACCTGAAGACTTCCTGTGATTTCGACTACGGCGGTACGGTGATCGAGATGATGCTGCTGGGTCTTGTTGCTTACCGTGTTGGCAAGAAGCTCGATTACGACGGCGCGGCGGGCCGTGTCACCAACAGTGCCGAGGGCAACGATCTCCTGCGCCGCCAGTACCGCCCCGGCTGGACCATAAACGGGTAAGGCGACGACAGGATGAAATCCGGAGCGGGATAAGCTTAACGGGATTTTCCTGCACAAAGCGTTTTGTTCAATCGGATAGTCAATGCCTGATAAGCTTAAAGATCTGAACAAGAATCTGTTGGACATCTCAACCTGGTTGAGATTCGATAGAATTCCCTGGGTTATTGCCGGCCCCTGCAGCGCCGAGACCGAGCAGCAGGTAATCTTAACTGCCAGAGAGCTGGCAAAGTCTCCCAATGTGAAGGTCTTTCGAGCCGGCCTCTGGAAGCCTCGCACACGCCCGGACAGCTTTGAGGGTGTTGGTGAAATTGGTCTGGCGTGGCTCAAAAACGTTAAGGCCGAAACGTCACTACTGACTACAACTGAAGCGGCAAACGCAAAGCACATTGAGCTTTGCCTTGAGAATAACGTTGACATCCTCTGGATCGGGGCAAGGACGACCGTAAATCCCTTCGTCGTGCAGGAAATAGCCAATGCCCTGAAAGGAGTTGATATACCCATCCTGGTAAAGAATCCAATCAATGCCGAGCTTGGCCTCTGGCTGGGAGCGATCGAGAGACTCTATAACGCCGGCATAAAAAAACTCGCTGCGATACATAGAGGTTTTTCAACCTACATCGAAATGGATTATCGCAACCGTCCCAACTGGCAGATACCGATTGAGCTCAAAAGGCTGCTCCCAAACTTGCCCTTGATCTGCGACCCAAGCCACATAGCCGGCAATCGAGATTTAATAGAACCGATCTCTCAAATGGCCCTGGATTTCGGAATCAAGGGGCTCATGATAGAGACCCACATTAATCCGGACGAGGCACTAAGTGATTCAAAACAGCAGATTACACCTCAGGTATTAATTGAGCTGCTCGAAAGACTCAGGGCCCGAGACACGGCATTTGCGGATAAACAGCTAAAAAGAAGAATAGCACACCTTCGTGCAGCGATCACCCAGGTGGATTCGAGAATCATACAGGACCTCGCAGAGAGAATGAAGTGGGTCGAGGAAATCGGCAAACTGAAACAACAGCACAACATCTCTGTTTTGCAGCTCAACCGATGGGAGAGCCTTCTTGAGGACCACATAGCCAAAGCACAACAGACCGGCCTGGAGGGTGAATTCATAAAAGCCATATTCGAGCTAATCCACGCCCAGGCGGTAAAAAAACAGTTATAGAAGCTCTCGTAAGCCGGACGGATTTATCTTTCTGCGGCAATAATTTTAGTTTTACATCTGGGTATCGCAGCTAAAAACTTCGCGCCATAAGATTTGCCGACTATCCTGCTGTCCAAAATAACCACGATGCCGGTATCGATCTTGCTGCGAATCAGCCGTCCAAATCCCTGCTTGAATTTGATAATCGCCGATGGCAGCTGGTAGTCATAAAAAGGATTGCCTCCCAGCTCTCTTATCTGCTCAAGTCGGCCTGCGAGCAACGGCTTGTCAGGAACCGCAAACGGCAGCCGAACAATAATTACGTTGGAAAGTGCCTCGCCCGGCACGTCA
Source organism: uncultured Pirellulales bacterium (assembly GCA_964559025.1). Classification (GTDB taxonomy): domain Bacteria; phylum Planctomycetota; class Phycisphaerae; order Sedimentisphaerales; family Anaerobacaceae; genus NIOZ-UU13. The sequence goes on from CAZLIO010000220.1 coordinate 1,909, forward strand.
ACTCCCTGCCAGAAACTATCAGTGCCAAACAGCACGCTGCTGCCCTCGGCCTTAAAGCAGCTCAATAGGGTAGTCCTGTCAACATCTGCTCCTTGCCGGAGTAACCCAATATCATTTTCAGCCAGCCAGTCAGAAAGGCTGCCGGCTATTTCTTCGAGCATTGCGTAGCTGGTACAAAGCACAAATGCTCTGCCGGTAGTTTTGAGTATATATTTTTTCAACACCTCAGCAGCAGCTCCAGGAAAAGCCGATTCATTCGGATTCGGCAGGTCTTTCTCGATATAAATGGTGACCTGCTTCTCGTAATCGAAGGGCGAGCCGAGTTTAGCCGCATCAAAATCATCCAAGCCGATCCGGCTGACAAAGAAATCAAAGCCACTTTTTTCTCCCGCCATGCCGGTGCTTAAAGTTGCACTTGTCAGTATCACAGATTCATATTTATCAAACAGACACCTTTTCACATCCGGCCCGACATTCACTGCTGCGCTTCTCAAGCGTACGGTCCCAGCCCTATTATCATCCACCTCGACCCAATAGACATAATCCGCCTGCTTCTGCACCAGAAAATTCTCCAAATCCTGGACCAGCGCTCTGCAACGGTCAATGTACCGCGTAATCTCAAGTTTTTCGTCAACTTCTTCTGATTGCTTTGCAAGCTTAGTTAATTCCGATCCAAGGTCTTTCAAGTATCCTGAGATTGTATCGTCGATAAAATTCTTATGGCATCTGCCTTTGGTCTCTTCTTTTATGCCTTCGTACCAGTGACGAACGTGATTCAAGAAATTCCTAAACTCTTTTCTTGTTTGGCTGACCATGTAAATTGCTTTTTTAGCATCCGTGTAGGCCAAGAGCCCCTTATGTGTACGTGGATTGTAAAGGCCGTCCAGCAGAAATCTGATTCTATGATTACTGATATTGATTCCGAAATGGTCTTCGGCGACATGTTCGATATTATGCGCCTCATCAATTACCACAAGCCGGTAATCAGGCAGAATCGAGACTCCCTCTTCTTTGAGTACGAGGTCACTAAACAACAGGGCATGGTTGGCAACAACAATATCAGCCTTCTCCAAGCACCGTCTGGCGCGCCAATAAAAGCAGGCACGAAAATGGGGGCACTTGCGACTACGACAATTGCCGTGCTCACTTTTGACTCTATCCCAGATTTGGTTTTTTGGCAAAAACGGCATATCACTCAGCGAGCCGTCTTTGGTTTCATTAGCCCAATTGCGTATCAGCTCAAGCTCAGAGCCGAAATCATCGAAAAGGCTTCTTTGCCTTCGCAGGGCAAATTCAAGCCGGCGTTTGCACAGGTAATTGCCTCTGCCCTTGCCTAAAGCAGCTACGAACGTTTGTGGGATACAATCAGCTATAAACGGTATATCTTTATTGATTAGCTGCTCCTGGAGCGTAATGGTATAGGTGCTAATCACAGCCTTACTGCCCGTGCGGCAAACAAGCTCGATAATCGGAACAAGATATGCAAAGCTCTTGCCGACACCAGTGCCGGCCTCAACAGCCAGGTGCCGACCATCCAGAAGTGCCCGCTGAATAGCACCGGCCATTTCGACTTGTTGAGGACGCACCTCAAATCCGGTTAGGGAACGCGAAATAAACCCCGCCGGGGTAAAAGCTTCTTGTATATCTAAAGATGTATAAGGTCTTATCATTAACTACGAACGGTGTATATATTATTGCTCTAAACCATTGACGAAGAGGTTCATTGCCTCCGGGCTTCCATACATGATGGTCGAGTAAGTCTTGCCAACTCCCGGTCTTGCCGCAGGTGCGATAAGAAGGCGTTCAAACTTTGCGTCCCAGGCTTTTTGCAGGATTCTCAGATGTTCAGGCTCTTCGTTCAGCTTCACACTGTTGACAAGCGCGGCAATCGTAACGCCGGTTTGGCCGATTGGATTTGTGGCCGGACACGATGTGTAGCGCCAGTCACTATGTTGTTCCATCCAGGTATCATTATTGAGATAGGTAATTCCCCTTTTTACAATATCGGGAATGCGTTCATCGCCTGTGAGCTGAAAATATCGGCTCAATCCGTTTATCCTGACCGAGCTTATGAATCCGGCTTCTCCTACGTGTTTCGTTTCGCAATTGCAATGTCCCCAGGGGAGCTTCCAAAGCCAGCCGCCGCAGTGCGGGTCCTGAGCAGAAATGGCATCATCAGCCAGCAATCTCATAGCATTAAGGTAGCGCTCGTCAAAGTCAAGCTCATAAGCGCCGGCTATGGCCAGCATTGTCCAGCCGTTAACACGTCCGATGTGACTGCCGGTCTTGAAGTTGAACTTGCGCTCCTCAACCAGCTTGACAAGGTTAGCTCCAATTTTTTCTACAGTCTCTTTCATCCACGCCTCACCGGTCAGAAAGTAATCAAAAACCATTCCCTGGGTCCAGATATGTCCTAAATTATAGGGAGACAGACAAAGATAGGGATTCTTACTGTTGCCAACTCCCAGCGAAACGTAAAGTTCGCGGATACGTTCAACGCTGTAAAAACCGCTTACGTGCCCCACGCAATGCTGATGCACCATTCCAGGGCGGGCCGGATAGTCTGGGCGGTCGCGTAAATCCTCACCGAAATACTTCCTTAAGTCATCATTGACAAAATGAACGACATCGACCTCGCTGGTGTGTTGGGCGGCAGCATCCCCCACGTAGAAGTATTTGGGGTCCCCGGTCCGCGCGAACTGCATCAGGATATGTTTGGCTGTATCGTATTCGTGATTGCCCCAATTACAGCCGCGCTCACCAAACCAGTCGCCCCAATTCATCTGTCCATAGTCGCGCTGTGCTTTGATTGAGTGACAATAACCATTATCGAAAAGATTTTCCGCCCAATCGTCATATTCTTTCATGCCCGGGCTTCCTGCAGGAGCAATATAGCCCCATACTCCGGTGGCAATTGCCTGAGCCGGATCAGCCGATGGGACCAGCGGGGCATTGGCAGACTTTACCAGAGAGGTGCCGTCTCCTGACAAATCCAGCCATATCCGCCAGCGGGGCGCCTGACCCGTTCTCAAACGATAGCAGTTGTCCTCGAACAAATATTGATACTTATACCAGGGCTCCATGTGGTCAAAAGCACCTTTTTCAAATTCGGGGAACAAACCTATCGTTAAACCTTTTGAATCAACCTCTATGCTCTTTGGCCATTGCTGCCAGAAGTCCTTCACGGCAATAGCTATAGTCCCTTTTCCATCGTCTATCCGGGCCCATCCCGGAGCTTTTGACCCTCTTCCTTCAGTGCCTTCTAACCGGTAGCTCTCATCATCAACCTGGAACAAACGCACTAACGAAGCTGGTTTACCACTCCATCCAGGTGCCCCGCCTATAGAGGCAGAGCGCATTCTGTCCAGAGGAATTACCTCTAACTTCAAACTACGGATATTTTGGATTACACCTTTTTCCGAATCGACCAAAATCTGCGGCTCAAGGTACACTTTCGACAGCCCGGCAAAAACAGAAACGCACATCCGGAAACCGAAAATGCGCTCTCCATCAGGGCTGTGAAATGCGCCCTTTAAGAGCAGAGTGGAACGGATTTTACCCTCTGTTTGAACTTCTTCTGATTCAATAATTGTGCGGCATTTTTGCCCTTTGCTGTCCGTCAGTGAAAGTTTGAGAACGACACGATCAGAAATTCGCAGCAGAGCGTTTCTTACCAGTGAAAGCTCCATGTTTCGCGTTCTAATAGATGGCTTTTCCCGCCCATTTACCTGCACTGGAAATTCAGGATTAACTGTCTTGGCTTTCCTGCCCCAGGACAGCTTAAAATGCGCTGTTCTGTTAGAAGGAGGCTCAGCTTGGAAATCAAGCAGAACCCAGCGGGCACTTCGGTCCTTCCATCGAGCAAGAACCGATGTCTGGGAGGGCACAGGTTTGTTATTCTCATCATACAGGACAAAAGACACACCTTCCGGAGCAGCTCCCTGGGCAAGAGGAATACCACCGGTTACCGGTCGCAATGATCTTAGCCCGCTCATGTCCCGAACATTAATGTCCATTTGTTCAATTGTTGATTTGGTATTCGAATCTCCGGCAAATGACAAAACCGCCGGCACAAAACAAAAACAGATGGAAAAAACTACAATTTGTTTCATAATACGTACCTTCTACTGTCCGAAAGACTCCACCCTGTGCCGTTTGGCGTCGCCAAGGCGCTTCCGCCGTGGTGGACTTCCCAGCGGAGACCTGTCCTCCTTGGCCACAGTGACATTATACAACATATATGCCGTTGGCATAAAGCGATAAATCCAAAATACTTAGAGTTTAAACACAGCAATATCAACCAACTTTATTAGATGAGAGCCATAATTTACATTCTATTTGATTCAATCAGAAAGAATACTGAAAAATAATGCTGCCCTCTATATCTGA
>CAZLIO010000221.1:0-6295 GCA_964559025.1 uncultured Pirellulales bacterium
GAATTCGGCGCCGCGGCGCAGGGCTTCGGTGTTGACAGGCAATGTTTTATGGTATCGCCTGGCAAGGACATCGGGCAGGGCTTGTGCAGCCCCGTCGGCTGTGAGCTGTCCTTGCTTTTGCAAATACGCGCCCAGGACCACCATATTGGCGCTTTTAGGACTGCCTAATTCGACGGCCAACTCATCGGCAGGCACCGGAACTATCTCGATTGAATCATCTAAATTCGGCTCAGTGTCAATCAGGGAGCTGTTCATTATTAACAGGCCGTTGTTTTTGAGACGTGGGCCGAATTTGTTCAGCGAGGCCTTGTTCAAAACAATTAGTGAATCTGGTTTGCCAACCACGGGACAGGCGATTTTTTTCTCTGCGATAACGACCATACAATTAGCAGTACCGCCTCGAACCTCGGCGCCGTAGGAGGGCATATAGGTTACCTCTTTACCGGCCTCCATTGCAGTCTGGGCCAGCAGTTTGCCGGTCAGCATAATTCCCTGACCGCCGAAGCCGGCAATTATAACCTCTTCATAAAAGCTGTTTGCTTTCATTTCACATTCCATATTTGAACAACTTGTTCTCAGCCTGGATATCTTCTGAGCTTATCTTCTCTTTGTTATATGTTACCTTGGACGAAATCTTGCCAAGTGAAAGTTTGAACGCCATGATTCTCTGCTTTCTCTTTTCCCTTTTTATCGTCTATGACCAGAGAGAGTCGACGCTTTATCGCTATAGCAATGGCGGCTGCTTCGCCATCATCTATGCCAACTTGGCTTCTTACTCGCAGATACTCTTCCTCTTCATTGTTTTGGAATTTCGTTACTACTTGATGAAATTTTGAAATAAATCTGTGAAGTGGAGTATTAGGTTGATTCACTTCCACTGCTACTTTTTCTGGTATCAGAACCTCGCCTTTCCTTCTTCTAAGAATGGTCATTTTTTTATGCCGCTCTATGTTTATGAGCGAAGAAGAGTCAAATAAGTATTGAAATAATGATTTTTGAAAGGTCATGCCTACCGCCCTGCGCTCTCGGTTATATCCATAGCTTTCCTAATAGGAATTTGCAAGACATGCGCCAGCTTACCAACAGAAATAAGATTGTTTTGATAAGCTTCAATAGACGTTCCTACAAAGCTTTTGCCAAGTCGTCTTTTCCACGTTGGGGTTTTTGGTCTTCTGAAGTAAGCTGGCCTACTCTCTATAATTTTATTTGTAAGACCCGCATTGACCAACCCCAGTCCCTCCAATCTATAGCCTAAGGCCTGAGTACTTACTCCCCATTTAATAGACATTTGACGAAGTTGTTTCTCTGAGGGCTTTCTCGGGAGATTTCTTTTTTTGAAATCGTGCACCACACCTGTTTTGGGCAATAACAATTCTGCAGCGAACTGGTTCGCTTTACGTTCGATTCTCTCATGTACGCCGCTAATGTCTGATGGGATATAACAAGCGGATGAACCATGACTATAAAGAAGATGGGCTAATTCATGGGATAAGGTGAAGTTTCTCCTCCCTTTAACGTCTTTGGCATGAACCAAAATACACGGCCCATACTTTTCGTGCCAAAAGGAAAAACCAGATAGTTCATCATTTGGAATGGGCACCTCAAAAATCCTAACTCCGGCATTATCTAGTAAAGCTCTAAGGTCGACTATTGGCTTGTCTCCCAGATTGTATCGTTCTCTTATGCGCCGAGCCCCAATTCTTGCTGCTACTTTTGGGGAAACCATACTTAGTTTAACTTCTCGTTTCTTGCCCAGCAGTTCTTCAAACTCAACTGCAGCACGACACAATTCATCAAATCTTGCTAATACGATTTTGGTATCTTTTGACAAATGCTGTAAAGACTCTCCAGGTTTTCCGCGAAACTTTACTCCAGTCGGTGGATTCGGGGTTTCCCTCAAAAAGTAGTCTATTTCCCTCCCATAAAGATTTGCCAACGCTTCGAGTTCCCGGAGTCCCGGCTCGGACACGCCATTCTCCCAATCATCTATTTGTTGTGGGCTGACATGTATTTCCCCTGCCACCTCTTTCACAGACAGAGCCAGCAGTTTCCTTGCCTTTTGCAGTTGTGCTCCAATAACTATATTTGACTTCGGCTTCGAGACAGGCATCAGGCTTTACCTCCCAACTGTCTGTTATGTTCTAAACGATATCTTTCAATCTCCCCAGTGGGAAAACTTTTGTCATTTCCTTTTCGGTCCATTCCATCGCATCGGCCGGGGTCATTCGCCAGTACGTCGGGCAGGGGCTGAGCAGCTCAACAAGCGAGAGACCTTTTGCCTTGTTCTTTTGTAATTCGAAAGCGTGTTTTACAGCTTTTTTGGCTTTGCGGACCTGAGCTACACTGCTGAGCGCACAGCGTTCGATGTAAATTACACCCGGCAGCACGGCCAATAGCTCGGAGACCTGCAGCGGATAGCCCTCGGCGGTGGGATTTCGGCCCTTAGGTGTTGTTGCCGTTACCTGGTCAATCATCGTTGTCGGCGCCATCTGGCCCCCCGTCATCCCGAAGACGGCGTTGTTGATAAAGATAACGGTTATCTGCTCGGCTCTTTGAGCGGCGTGGATAATCTCGGCAGTTCCAATGGCTGCCAGGTCGCCGTCGCCCTGATAGGAGAAGATTATTTTGTCTGGATTTGTTCTTTTCATGCCCGTCGCCACGGCCGGTGCTCTGCCGTGCGCGACCTCTATCATATCGACGTCAAGATAATCATACGCTAACACCGCGCATCCTACGGGCGCTATGCCGATGGTGCTCTCGTGTATGTCGAGCTCGTCGATAGTCTCGGCAATCAATCGATGAGCAATACCGTGCCCGCATCCGGGACAATAATGAGTCGGACAATCTTTAAGGGTAGGTGTTCGTGTAAATACTGTCTTCATATCCGTTACTTCAAAATTGAATGTCAGGAATCAGATAGCAAAATCACAATTCAAAAAATGACACAAAGAGTCATTGCGAGGAGCGTAGCGACGAAGCAATCTCAACCGTAACACCAAAGATTGCCACGCCCTCACTTTGCTCGGGCTCGCAATGACATTTGCCTTTTAAATATCACTTTGCTTTTTACATTTATATTTTCGGTTTCTTTTCGTTTGTTTTCGTAGATATAGTTAGTTGTCTGATTTTATCGAGTAGTTCGTCAACGGTAGGAACGCCGCCTCCGGGTCGGCCGTAAAATACTACCGGTGCTTTTCCGGCTATGGCGAGTTTTACGTCCTCGACCATCTGGCCGGTGCTCATCTCAACGGTCAGGAAGATCCGAAACTCGTCGGCGGCCTTGCTGATTTGCTCTGTCGGAAACGGCCACAAGGTAATAGGGCGTATCCAGCCGACCTTGATGCCTTCTTCTCTTGCTTTGGTTACCGCGCCTCGGACGATTCTTGCTGCTACGCCGTAGGCGACGACTATTATTTCGGCATCGTCAACTTCATATTGTTCGCAGAGCACTTCGTTTTTTTCTATCTGCTCGTATTTGGCCTTGAGCTTGTTGTTGTGTTTTTCCAGCACTCCCTCGCCGAGCCATAATGAGCGAACGATGTTTTGCTCTCTGCCTTTGGCACCGGTCAAGGCCCAGTCTTTGGCGGGCAGTTCTCGGTTTGGTTTTTTCTTCAAAACTATCGGCTCCATCATCTGGCCTAAGATACCGTCGGCCAGGACAACAACAGTCATTCGGTACTGGTCAGCTAAGTCGAATGCCAGCGGCATACAATCGACCAGCTCCTGGACGCTCGATGGTCCGAGGACGATGGTTCGGTAGTCGCCGTGTCCGCCGCCGCGAGTGGCCTGGAAATAATCGCTCTGTGAGGGTGCAATGTTCCCCAGGCCCGGGCCGCCCCGCATTACGTTAACGACCACCGCCGGCAGCTCCGCCCCGGCCAGATAGCTTATCCCCTCCTGCATCAAACTTATGCCGGGACTGGATGAGCTTGTCATGGCCCTTTTGCCGGTGGCCGAAGCTCCGAATACCATATTTATCGCGGCCAGCTCACTTTCGCTCTGCACAAAAACCCGGCCTTCCTCCGGCATTCTTCGGGACATATAAGCGGGGATTTCGTTTTGCGGCGTAATCGGATAGCCGAAATAGGCATCGCAGCCGGCAAGAATAGCCGCCTCGGCAAGGGCCTCATTACCACACATCAACACGCGTTCATTCATATTTTAATCACTAACCAATCTTAAGTTTGCGTATTTCGTTTAATGGTTGCGCTACTCGTTTCGTTTATCGTCTTACGTTCAACGCAACCGGTACGAGCCGCGCAACCGCAACCGTTTAACACAATTTTCAGCTTTATCAAATGTGCTTTTATTTGATTTATCAAGGATTTTATCCTTTGGTCCATTTTTGTTCGTCTCTTAAACACTGCCAAACAAATTGGCAGTCTCACTCATTTCTTTTCTTTTTCAACAATATCTCCCAATCTGTTTTTCAAAGCAGGGATATCCTTTTTAACCGTATCCCAGACGGCAGCTAAATCTACACCTAAATAATCGTGTATCAATTTGTCTCTCATCCCTGCTATATCTTTCCAGGGTATTTCAGAATGTCTTTTCCTAATCTCCTGCGATAGCCTCTTTGTAGCTTCACCTATTATCTCTATCTGCCTTATCACTCCATCCTGTACAAGATGATTGTCCATGAAGTCTTCGTATTTTGTTGCTTGGATATATTCCTCTACTCTGGATATGGCATCTAAAATATGCTTCAAATATATGGAGTCGTCTTTTTTCATCCGTAGATTACCTCCATCTGCTCCCTTATCATATCAATCAAATATGGACTTATGGATTTTTCTGTCAATAAATCTACTTTTATCCCTAAAACTTCAGACAATTCTCTTTCTATTCTTACAAGCTCAAGCAGACTTTTCCTTTCCGAAAATTCCACGAGAATATCTATATCACTGCCCGGTTTTTCCTCCTCCCTCACATAAGAACCAAATACAGCTATCTTTCTGGCCCCTTGGTTTTTAAGGGCTTGAGCAATCTTTTCAAAGATTTCTTCTCGATTCATCATTTTTCTTCATCTCTTAAAGCTGGCCAGACAAATTGTCAGGTTCGGAATTTTAGACAATGTTCCGAGTATATCTGAAGCACAGCCGGAAGAGATTTGGGCGAAGTGCCAAAGGCACAAAGCTGGACATACTCTACTACACAACGTACATATTTTAATGAGCATGGAATTCAGCAACCTTACGAACATCTTTCTCTGTGAGGCTTGCTTGTGCATTAAGGCTTCGGGGTACTTCATCCTTAATTCGAAGCAAATCCTCTGCTGTTGTTTCTGATAGATTCAGTGTGTTAATAAGCCTATCTGTGCTAACAGCGTATATGTCAGTAATCTTTTGTTGTCTGTAACGCATGAATAGCGTTATCACCATAATGTGACTGTCCGGTGTCTTCTTAAGCAAATATTCGCTATATCTAACAAGATCCAACCAGATATTACCCATCTTCAGTAGTTCAAGATATATTCCCTGCCAAATGCAATCCCAGTAGCGCCCCTCATGAAAATCTGCTCCGATTGCCGATGCAAAGAAAGGCTCATACTTGCGCTTTCCAGAAACCCAATCACCACGTAGTGAAGGAAGTGACCGCTGCAAGTGTTCTTTCAAATCTTGCAAATTGGCCATGATTTACCTATATCCTAATAAGGCATGTCGCCTAATTTAAGATAACTAAACTAATTCTTTTAATCCATTAGATGCTTGCTATCTAACGGGGCTCACGCTTTTTCCTCAATTAGACTCGGCTTACTCTTTTTACCCGGCTCAGTTACTATTTCTATCTTATCGGTATCGTCACGATACACCTCGATTACCACGTCCGGACAGATAATGGCACAGGCGGCACAGCCGGTGCAGTCGCTATTGTTTGTCTGGGCCGGGAAGTAACCGTTTTTGTTGGATTTTTTGGAGATGACGATGCAGCTTTTCGGACATACTACTACACACAAGCCGCAGCCTTTGCATCGTTCGGTATCAATAACTATTTTGCCGGCCATTGTTTCGTATTGCGTATATCGTATTGCGTATATCGTATTTAGCCCCCGGTTTCACCGGGGGTTCCAACGTACAGGCTGCATTCTAACGTCAACGGATGTTCCTGTAAAGTGAAAAGGAAATGAATTTGTCTCTCGTGAATCGTGATTTGTTGTTCGATCGATAAATAATTCGGATATTCGCCCTTGGCATCCGAACAAAATTCGAGTATAGTCTCTTCAAGAAGTTCGTTTCAATGAGGTTATGTTGTAGTATTAATAAGGCTTCTGCAAAATTGAGGTTAGGCATATATT
>CAZLIO010000222.1:0-6287 GCA_964559025.1 uncultured Pirellulales bacterium
ACCGAAGAATTGCTTTGTGTCTGCATACGCCTCCGGTGCAATAATTATACATTCGGCTGAGCTTGAACATAGCGATTTTCTGAGCTTCCGGCTCCATATCACTCATCAGGCTTTTCCATATTCCGTAGTCACCACCCGAATAGAAGAGGCAGCATTCGGCTTCAAGACCGTCACGACCTGCGCGTCCGGTTTCCTGCAGGTAGTGCTCAAGCGACTTGGGCATGCCAGTGTGAATAAGATAACGCACATTGGACTTGTCGATCCCCATCCCGAATGCAATGGTTGCTACAATCGTCTCGACCTTTTCAGTAATAAATGAGTCCTGGTTTTTCTTCCGGTCATCGTCTGTCATACCTGCGTGGTACGGTGCTACATTGTAGCCTTTGGCGGCCAATCGAGCACACATCGCATCGACATCTTTGCGGCGAATGCAGTAGATAATGCCGGATTCACCCTTATGCCGGTCGAGCACAGCACAGACTTGTTTCATTATGTTCGCGCGTCGCCTCACTTTATAAACAAGATTCGGCCTGTCAAACGAACCTATCAGCATCTTGGGATTTTTCAGATGCAACTGTTCAGCGATATCGTTGCGAACCTGCTCAGTGGCCGTGGCTGTGTACGCACCCATTGTTACATCACCGAAGACTTTCTTTAACAGTCCTAATTGACGGTACTCCGGCCGAAAGTTATGACCCCACATACTTACGCAATGCGCTTCATCAATGGCGATAAAAGATAATCCTGTTTTTCTGAGCAATTCAACAAAGCCGTCCGAGACAATTCGTTCAGGGGACAGGTAAAGAAGTTTAAGTCTCTTGTTGTGAACCGCAGCAAAAACAGCCTGCTGTTCGTACGCCGAAAGAGAGCTGTCAATACGCGCCGCCGGAACTCCACATTCTTTCAAGGCGTCAACCTGGTCCTTCATCAAGGAAATCAACGGTGAGACGACCACGGTAAGCCCCTGCATAGTTACAGCCGGCGCCTGAAAACAAAGCGATTTTCCACCTCCCGTCGGCAGAACCACTATCGAATCCTGCCCACGATTGACACATTCCATAGCTTGTTTCTGCAGAGGGAGAAAATTATCGTACCCCCAATACTTGACCAATGCTTTTTGAATATGCTCCATCACGACTAAATATTACCAATTCAACTGCCACGAATCCAGACATTCATTCTTTCCATTATTCTGAAATAACCCTGAAAAGTAGGGGCGGCCCCGTGTGTCCGCCCAATCCCATATGGCGAGGTTTGCCCCACCATCAATTTCTACGGCTAATCTTTATGGCTGCGGAGGCATTTCCAATGGAGGATACGTCAAATTTTTAGCTTTATTTATCCATGCAGAGTCTCCATATACTCCGGCCTTGCTGTAATCGAATGGTTTAAATCCAATCTTTAGGGCAGGTGAGTTTGGCTTGAGACGAAAGTCGAAATTCTCTGCATCGACGAACATCGGGTCGGCGATAATTGAATCCGTATCGTGTCCCCTCTCTTGCCATTCTTTAAATGTCATACCGGCAGGTTTAATTTCCTTGCCAGATACGTTCCAATAGCAGTTGTTTCGCATTTTGATTTTAATCTGCTTCCATCGGCCGGACAAAAGAGGGCCGGTGTCCCAATAGACGATATTATTTTCGAAGGTAAAAGACAAATGCTCCTCCACCCGCGTGGCCTGGATTTGATGCAGTTTGCTGAAAGCTAAGATATTGTTGCGAATGATATTTTCTTTACCGTAGTGCTGATGGAAGCCGCCGGTCTTGGTGTTATAGACCAAGTTATTCTCCATCACGATGCCGGTGCTGCCCTCATCGGTATAAAGTCCCCAGCCGCCGTATGAGTACGAATAGATATCGTGAAAAACATTATTGCTAATGACAGTCCCTTCCGAAGGCCCGAGCGTATAAATACCGCCCATATCGCTCAGCACACCCCAGCCGATATGGTGCACGTGATTGAAACTGATGTTATTGCGCTTGGCCAGGCTCTCTCTATAGCCCCATCGCCAACCGATAGAAAGGCCAGTATAGAAAAAGTCACCAATATCGTTGTGCGTAACAGTATTGTCACCACTTTGCCCAATCCAAACACCCACTGCGGAGGTATATATCCGGCCACCTGAGTGGATAATATTGTTATCGACCGTAATGTGACTCGTGCGGGATGCCTGGTCGGGACGAATACTTCCATCGCCGATTCGTACACCCCCCGCCCCCAAGTCGTAAAGATAGCAACGCTCAAACCGACAGTCCCGGCAGCCTTGACGAAACCATACACCGTAAGTTGCGACGCGGCTTATTTCGCAATCCTCCACCGCTATATTACGCGTCCCGTCGGCCATTACGGCGGCTTCTGTAACATAAGCAGCCTGATACGGTACGTACCCACCAGCCGGCAGCAGCGACTGGTTATGATGAAAAACCAGACCTTTCAATTTTATATGTTCAACAAATTGTTCCGCCTCCGGCTTTCCTTCGAAGATAACCAACTTCTCAATCACCGATGCTACAACATCAGCCTTAGTCATATCTTCGTCGGGCAAAGGCTTATAATACAGTGTCCCATTCCGCGCCAGGAACCATTCACCGGGTGCATCCAGAGCGGCCTTGAAATTCTCTAAGTGAAAACGAGTATTCTTTGGCCAGCCGGAATAACTTTTGAGTTTCTCTCCCACAGTAATGATTGTATTGGCTGAGCTGTCGATCTCCATCAAATACCGGCGGCTTATACACCACTTATGATAGGCCACAAGTGTAACATCGCGGAGCTCACGGCTGTCAAGATTTCGCAGAGGCTCAAGAGTATCCGGACTGACGGATGTAGTCCGTCGATATTTGTCCTTGCTGCCCTCGACCAAAACTTCAGATGTCACACCCATATAATGGTAGAACTTATTGGGTGTACGGGCGCGAACAGATCGACGGCCATTCACGAACAACTGTTCGAAATACCATTTACCGGCAGCAACTTCCGGTATACGGGTCTGCCAGATGCCGTTTTCACCGCGCTTGAAACCTGTGATTACCCGCCCGCCTGAGAAAACCGGCCTGGCGCCGGCAGCCGCCTCGTAGCTAATCGGGCATTTTTTCGTTCCACTGTCTTCGTGGCTTAATATGAAAGGCTCGCCCAGGACATATTTTCCATCCTGAACGATGATCCGCACGGGCTTTGTAATTGCCATTCGTGATTTCAAACGCCGAATCTTGTTTCGCGCACCTGCCAGAGAAGCCATCGGCCCATCGGTACGTCCTGTATTCGGTTGGGCCAGCCGCCCCGACCACCGGTCGTTACCTTGTGGAGAAACATAAAAGCTAACAGCTTCGACACACTGAACTAAAAATACCGAAAGCAACATCCCGAACAAAAAAGACCTTAATCTTGAATTCTGCTCTCTCATATTACTTTACCTCCTTTCAACGACCGCACAAAACTAAAGAACTCAAACTGACTGGTTCTCCCCATATCATTCCCGCTGAAGCGGGAATCCATACTATTGCTATGGTTTTGGATTCCTTTTTTCACAGGAATGACAAGCTGTACTATGCTTCTATCAAGGCAACACTTACGCCAAACTAAGGCATATAACTCAACCGGCACAAAATTTCTATCGTTGTCAAACGCAAACCACTGCTCAAACACTTCTGCTCGCCGTGAGATTCTCCAATTCTATTCCGACCTTCTTGCAGGCGTAGCCTACTTCGCGTAAGTAATCCCCATAGCAAATCATCCAGTGGAATCCGGGCATTCGTTCGGCCAGAGTCTTACTGTCGCAGGAGAAACGATTGTCAATTTGAGAACGGCAGACATCCATAAACGGAGCGTCGAGGATCTCGCCAATTACACCAACCCAGCGCTCGGCTTTAAAATCAGGGACAATATTGGTTAACATCTGGCCCTTGTGCATCTCAACCTTCGGCGCTGCACCATAATCCGACTCGAAGTGGGTCATAATCCTGGCCGGCTCGAGTGTTTTACCGTCCATCTTCCGGGGGGCTGTGCAGTGAGCATTAGTAATTATCCCGTCGTGCGGGTAGGTCGGGTCGTTAAGAAATACCGGCAGGCCCGATATGTTGGCCAGCAGGACACCCGTTGGTATCACCACGAAGTCCGACTCGCAGAAAGCGAGGTAGCCGTTGTCATTCAACAGGCTCAGTGTCAGGCAAGCCGTTGTCTCGGCAATCGGTATAATCGTTCCCATGCATCCGTTAATCGTGATAGCCTGGCAGTCTGCCTTTTTCATTATCCCGCGAAATACCTGCTCTAACAAGAAGCACTTATCGACGAACTGACGCTCGGTTTCCAGGGTTGTGCCACGTAATTTCAGATACCTCCCGGCCCGATTTTTAGCACGCTTGACGGCATTTTGGTCTGCCCGAGCTTCCTTAATCAACTTGCCCAACTCGTCGTATGAGACCGTCTTCATGTCAAACTGCCACTTCTGCCGAACCAGCTCCGGCACGACCCCTCTCGGTTGTGACCAGGCGCCCGGCCCGCCGATAGCTATTATCCGTGTCCCCATGGTGTTGCGCAGGCCGCACAGCGCACGCAGACGCCAAAGAATCTCGTCCTGACTGTCTATTACCACATCACCATGGTCAATCCCTTTAAGAGCGAGCGTATCGGTGTGCTGACGCAGGTAGCGGGGGCTGATTATCTCGTACCACAAATAAACGGGACCAGACTTATGACGGCAAAAGAAGATAATGTCTTTGCCGTGCTCCGCCAGCCTGGCGAAAGTATCCATCCCGCCTCCCGCAGCGTAAATCAGAAACACATCGGCCTTGTCGAGGTCGCTCAGCCCGGATAAATTGCCTGCGCCCTTAATACCTTCGGGCGGCATAAACTCAACGGGAAAGTCCGCCTTAGCTTTGAGCTCATTTAGCTCGCGCGTGATAAGGCTCAGCTCCTTCTCGGCATCCTGTTCGGTCTGGATGCCGCCCCAGCTTCGCCAGCTTGTTTGGTGCCGCCGTCTTGGGGTACTATAGACAAGTATCGGCTTGACTTTCAACGGCTGACGCTTCAGAGCCATTTCATCCTTCATCTCAGCTGCCGATACGGCCGACCAGCTCAGGCCGGTAATTGCCGCACCTGCAAATGCTACCGTGCCCACACCTTGTAAAAAGTCTCTTCGATTTATCCCGCCGCTCGAATGTTGGTGGCCGCAGGGACAGCATGTATGTCTAATAACGTTTTCTTCATCGGATTTCTTAACCATTACATATCCTCCTTTCTACGGATACAGTTTTTATTTACCCGGAAAGTATAACCGAAACTCAGCAGATACAAAAGAAAAAAAGCTCACCCAAGGTTTCCATTGTTCGTAGTTAAACCGTCGCCGGATCGGCGAGGCAGCACGAATACGAAACACCCAATATAGCTGTGACAAAGTAGTAGTGCTTTTCATTAACGAAAAGTACTACTACATTTTAAAAAGTCATTACAAGGAACAAAGTGTTGAAAGTCCGCAACAGGCAGGAAAAAGCAATATTGCCATTCCCGCTCCACCGCTCACAATCAGGCCTCGCCAGCCAGTATGTCAGGGATTATTCGGTTTATAGGAGCGAACAATCACGATAAGTTTCCGCACTCAGAAAATCCGTGCAATCCGTGAAATCCATGGTTATAATATGGAATTATGAACTTACCAAAGTTACAAAACAGCGAAAAATACGTCGGCCTGTATATCTTCGATTTCGGCGACCACGCCGGTGTGGGCTTTACCGCTGAAGAAGTAGCTGAGCTTTTAGAAAGCGAAAAATACAAGCACGGCAAAGTCTATAAAATACACAGAGCCTACCCCGACGGCAGGCTCGAACTAAAAGGCGTACCTGCCCAGACTTTTCAGCTTGAGGCAGGGATGTTCTTTTATTCGAGTGCTCTCGAAACCGCCAGAGGAGATTTCAAAAAGCTCGTTGGTTTAGCTGTCGAGACAGCACCCCCCTGCCGAGCCAAGGTGCATCTGGCCAAATACAACGATGATAAATTCGCAGTGGTCCTTATTTATCCGGCTGAGTACGATGACGAGGTCAGCTCATGGCTTTTAGACGGCGAATACAAAACCAGCGGCGCCGCCGAAGGCGGCATCGAGGCGGTGCAAAGATACTATGATTACAAGCCTGAAATTCTGGACAGACATCAATTGTTCGGCAAAACCGAATCGAAAAGCAGACCCGGCCAGGAGCTTTTAGTCGGTCTAAAATTGGCTGTGCAAATATAGTAGTTAGTTACTGTTGCGGAAAACGAAAATCGACGATGTCACCCCTGCACCTGCTTCCGCAGGGGTA
>CAZLIO010000223.1:0-6278 GCA_964559025.1 uncultured Pirellulales bacterium
CGGAAACAAAATTGAAACAACCATAAAGGCAGGAAAGCCAAAGCCAACCTTGCTTCTGGTCAAAGGATATCGATACCTTGATTGATGGGTAGCCATCAATGGTAAGGGTCTCGTCTTCCAAGCTATGATTACAATGGGGACAACTTACATTGATTGGAAAGATTCGTTCATCCTCTTCTATCCGGCGTTTGCCGAATCCATTCCGGGTATCAGCTAATAGTTGACTGACCCTTGATTTTCTGACTTGCGAGAAGTAATGGCCGTCGATAACAACAACCGGCCCAAGGGCACAGGCCCCCAGGCAGTTCACCGTTTCCAGTGTAAACTCCTTATCCTCAGTCGTCTGGCCGGCTTTGATTCCCAATTGCCGTTCAAACTCTTCGACAACCCTCGGCGCACCTCGAACGTGACAGGCCGTACCAAGACACGCAAAGATAAGATGCTTACCTCGAGGCTTCAAACAGAACGAACGATAGAACGTAGCAACGCCATATACATCGACCATGGAGCGGCCTGTTTCATCGCTCACTATTCTAAGCGACTTTTCGGGAAGATAGCCATATTCAGCCTGAATCTCTTCGAGAATGGCGATAAGTCTGCCTCTGTCCTCAGTATGATTTTTAAGGATTCTTGAGATGTCGGTCGAATTCACTTATTGGGGTCCCCTTCATTTGCGTAGATATTGGCTTTACTTGAGAGCTTAGTGTTTTATCTCATTCTATTGGTACTCCTCACAATGCCAGACGCCTCCTTCGGATTTTGGAAAGGTGCAGGTTTGGCGGCCCTCACAATCGCTGCACAGTCCAATGAATTCGGTTGAACCTTTGTCCTTAGCGGCAGAAGAGTCTATCGATAACGGTTCCTCTTTTTCGGGAGGTATGATCGAAATAGTGGTTTCAATCTCGAACTCTTCGCAGTAAAAGGCCGGTTTGGCAGGGTCCCGCGGAAACGTGCAGGACGAGGCATGCTTGCAATTCAAACACAGCCCAAAGTATCTTATATTTTCCGGCATATCTTGTTCCTTACTCTACCCCCGTTGTTTTGCTTCGTAAAAACGAAGCCGCGGGGGTGATTACATACATGAAATAATGCAAAAACCATACCGCCTGTTGAACAATGTAAACATAGTGACATTAACGTTTGGCTCGATAGGGGGTGCAACGAGAGAATTTCGCAGCTAATTGAATAGAATAAGGGTATTTGATGAAATAAATTTTATTTATATGACTGGATTTATTACGTCGTACCTATTGACAAACAGCGTACAGGTGGGGAGATTTGAACCACCGGAGAGAAATTACCCGGCAGTGAGAATTCAGAATGCTGAAAGCACGCTTCTTACAAGCGTGGCGACTGTTCGGCCCTTTTGAGCTTTTCACGCAGGGTCTTGCGGTCGATGCCGAGGATTTCTGCTGCACGGGTTTTATTGCCGTCCATGCTTGCCAGAACGTTGGCGATGTATTCGCCCTCCACTTCGGCAAGAGTCCTCGTGAATCCCGTGTTCCGAAGAGCTGAAAAACGCATAAGAGAAGGTAAATCGGGAACCTCTATAAGGTCACCATCGGTCATTACCACAAGGCGCTGGATAACATTCTCTAATTCTCTTACATTTCCCGGCCAATTATAACTCCGGAGACTCTGCAAGGCTTCATCGGAAAATCCGGGAGGCGCCTTACCTGCTTCGGCTGCAAACTGAGTTAGAAAATGATGAGCTAATAATAAAATATCGTCTCCTCTATCTCTTAGAGGTGGGATAACAATCGTAATGACATGAAGGCGATAAAATAAATCTTCGCGGAAGAGCCCTTTCTTTACTAAGCCCTGCAAGTCCTTGTTAGTTGCGGCCAGAATCCTTACGTCGACTTTTCGCGTCCGGTTGGAGCCGACCATACAAACTTCTTTATCCTGGAGCACACGGAGCAGTTTGACCTGCATCGCCAGACTCATATCGCTGATTTCATCAAGGAAAATCGTGCCGCCATCCGCAGCATGAAAGAATCCTGCCCGTGATTCTGTCGCTCCTGTAAAAGCTCCCTTTACATGTCCGAACAATTCGCTTTCAAGCAGCCCTTCCGGAATGCCTCCACAATTGACGGGCACAAACGGTGCCGAGGACCGGACGCTGCTGTAGTGAATAGCTCTGGCCGCAAGCTCCTTGCCTGTACCACTTTCCCCGGTAATAAGCACAGTGGCCGAAGCAGACGAAGCTTTACTTATGGCAGTGAAAATATCGCGCATTCCTTCGGATCTCCCGATAAGACCTTTGTGTGCGGGCACTGCCTGTTCCGGTTTGGCACGTCCGGACCTGCGCACCCTTGTTTTGTCCAGCACACGCTCAACGGCAGACAAAAGCTCAACGTCAGTGAAAGGTTTGGCCAAAAACTCCTCGGCCCCGGTTTTAATAGCTTCTACTGCTCCCCCAATCGATGGGTAGCCGGTAATCATCATAACTTCGGTATCTTTGAAATTTTCGCGGATATGCCGCACTAAATCTAAACCGCTGACCTTGGGCATCTTGAGGTCTGTAATAACCAAATCCAATTTGGTTCTGTTAAGGATTTCAATTGCTTCAGCCACACCAGACGCAGTAAAAACGTGGTATCCGGCCGATATCAGATTTCGTTGGAGCACTTCCAATGTGTTTACAGAGTCATCCACAACCAAAATGTGTTCTTTCTTAGGCGTTGATGGCATATTAGGTAGTTTCCTTTATGTCCTGTTCTTCCCTTATGGGCAGCTGAATTTGAAAGCGTGTACCCCCGCCGATTTTGCTTTCAACCTTAATTGAGCCGCCGTGTGCAGTAACAATTCCGTGTACTACCGGCAGCCCCAGACCTGTCCCATGACCGATATCTTTCGTTGTAAAAAATGGAACAAATATTTTATCAAGAACCTCTTTGTTCATACCCGGCCCCGTATCTTCCACAACCAGATAAACATTGTGGTCATGAAACTGTGTTAGGACAGTAATCCTGCCTGCTCCTGAGATTGACTGCAAAGAATTGACAACCAGATTTACTAAAACCTGATTCAGCTGTACCGGATCAGCAACAATTTCCGGCAGGTTTTGGCAAAGATTACAAATAAGCTCAATCCCTTCTTTGGCACATCGAGCGCTGAAAAAATAGAGCCCGTCCTTAATCACTTTATTAAGGTTGACCTGCCTTTTTTCGGGTGGCACCTGTCGGGCAAAAACCAGCAGCTTCTGTATAATCTCCCTGGCGTGTAGAGAAGCCTTCTCAATCTTTTCTATGTCCTGTTTCACCGAGACAGGCACTTCAGAGCATTTCTTTGCCAGCTGGGCAAATCCCAGAATATTACCAAGAGGCTCATTCAATTCATGAGCTACACCTGCAGCAATCATTCCGACGGTTGCCAGTCGGTCAGCATGTCTGAGTTGATCGTGAAGCTTCACTTTATCTTCTTCTGCCTGCTTGCGTTCTATAATAAGAGCCACTTGTCTGGCAATTTCATTTAACAGACTTCGCTCTTCCTTAAGGAATGGGCCTTCATCAAGGTCGGGCTTTTGCTCGGCATATCCAATTTCAATAAAACCTCTTGGTTTGCCATTAACGAAAACATCAGCAGATTGCTTCTGACAGTTCGTTGGGAAGTCACTGGTTGTATAAGAAACCCCGTACAAAACAAGTCGGGCTAAAGTTGTTTCCGGATACTGCCAGGCTGAAGGGAGAACCTTAACAATGCCCTGTAGAATATATTCCAGCGATTTGTTTGACTGACTTGCAATCTGGGCGATATCATAGAGACAGGTCAACTCTTTGATTCGCTCACGCAATGCAACCTTCTCAGATTGTGATGACCGGCTATCTACCATCGTCATCCTAAAATGTTAAGAAAAACTGCAAAGTAAGAAATTTTCTTTGAAACTTTTTATACAGTTATTGTACTTGCACTTCAGGGTATCTGTCAAGATTTGCGGCAGCGCATAAGCGTCAATTTATCATTGTAGACAGCTTTCCTCGTAGATCAAACGCCACGGACCGGCTTGTTTGGATGTATATTTTTTGGGTTTGTGGTCAGGGTTGTTGTGTTCGGCAAAACGACGAGCCACATTAGCAGTATGCCCGACATACCGCCGTCCCGTGGTAGTACTTTCGATTACATCGACATAAAATGCCACACCTCCCCGAGTAGGACTCGAACCTACAACCTAGCGGTTAACAGCCGCTCGCTCTACCAATTGAGCTATCGGGGAATCCCGATAAATCAGGACTAATCGATACGCTTCGTCTTAAAAAGCCATTTTCGTCCAAATCAGTTTAAGGTATTATCCAAATTTTAACAAACTTGTCAAGCCCTACTTTTTTTCGAACTGATATCACGAAAAATCGCCCTAATAGCTGGATAGAGAGCCAATTCTATTGTATACCTCTCACCAATCTATATTTCTCGCTTTCTATGGTTTTTGTCAGAGACCCGAGTACTTTTAGAACTTCCTCTAAAGTTGAACCGACTGTGATACTGTCTCGAAAAACATATCCTGGCTTTTGAAATCGCAATTCCTCGATATGTCCGTCGAGTATGAGAATGCCAAACCCTTCCGGGTAAACCATAGTATAGCTGTCAGGTAGATTGTCTTCTTTAAAAGTCTGCCCTTCTCGCTGGTACGATAGAGGTTTGCCAAATATTCTAATGACATCTTCTGGCGTAGCATTGTTTATATCCAGTTGAGCAACTTTTTTATTAATGCTCTTGCTCTTTTGAAACTCGGAGACAGCTTTGCCTTCTAAGCTCTTTGTATTGGCTGCTTCTGCTAATTTGGCTGCTTCTGCTAATAAAGAGGAGATTTTATTGGGATTCTGAACACATTCAATAAAAACTGTGGGATTGACAATTGTGCCTGCATCTGTCTTCACAGCTGTTTGTAACAACAACTCAACAATCTTCTTAGGTTCAATTTCCGGGTCAACCTGATAAGATAAGGCGGCAAGACCAGCTAAATATGGCGTTGCCCAGCTCATTCCACCCTCCGTCCAATAGGTATAAACTTCTGGGCCTTCGTGGCTGGCAGTCGTCCGGCTCCCCGCTGGAACCAAAAGCCCCGCTAAAAGCCCCGCTCCATATCTCCCGCTGCGGTAGCTATTCGGCTCTTCGGGGTCTTTGCCGGGAATACGAGTGAGCGTTCCATAGTTTATAGCAGACGTGTCACAAGTTACAACCAGAAGCCCTTGCTGTTCGGCTTTTCTTAGAGTTTCTTTCCAACGAGTAAAGTCTTTCCAGTGAGAGAACATACCTGTCGAAATGCTTACTACTCGAATTCTCTCAGAAGGCTTCAATTTTTCATTTGATTGAAGGATCTTATTAATAACGTCGCAATAGGGTTCACAGCTTTCCCATTTCCACATCGGTATCGCGTAATAGTAAAGTTTCGCTGCGGGGGCTACCCCACAATCCTTTCCGACGGCAATGCTGGCCACCGCTGGTCCATGCATCTGGGGCGGAACACCGTACACATCTATTTCTTCAAAATGTACGATACTGTTAACATACTCTTTGTGGTTCTTCACCAAAGGCTGATCAATAATAGCTATGCCTACTCCATTACCATCAATACCTTGTTTGTGTAAACTGCGAATCCCTAAGCCTGGATTCTTTCCCTCATCAAGCACGCGAGCTGGGTCAAATCCTTCGGGCAGTTTATTTGGTTCCGGCCAGACGGTTCGACTGTCAAAAGGCATCGTCTCAAGTAGCTTTAAATGACCCCTCAAGTCAATGCTGGCCAGTGAGACATTCGTAAATCCCCAGAAACGGTCGAATTTCTTAAGGTCATCCTCATTCCTTAGAACAATTTGCTGCTCTTGACCAATATCGACTGCCTTGCCGCGCACGACTAACTCGTAAAGGGCGAATGGGGCAGAAAAATCTCTCATCCTTCCAAATATCGCCCGAACATCAGTATAGTCAAGAGCAAGTATCTCCATACCACCACTATTCTTTGTTGTTTCCTTGGTGGCAGGACCAATCAGCACCTTTAAGTCCTCCGGTGTTGTCAGCTTAAAAGAAAGCCTGCCTTCATCGACAGCACGATGAATAATATCCGCGTGGCCTGGCTTCGTGGCTGTATCTGGTTCTGCACAAACAGATATCGTAGAAAGTCCGGATATAATCAGTAATATTGATGCTAAGTGATATGATCTTCGGATAAGGTTACCATCATCAAATATTCGCATACAAGCATCTCCTTTCAATCCCCAAAAAAGGCTTCTGCAAAATTGAGGTTAGGCATATATTATTTAAGAAAATCTGTTTTTTTAATT
>CAZLIO010000224.1:0-6272 GCA_964559025.1 uncultured Pirellulales bacterium
ATCAAAGCTAACAGCACAAAGATACCCATTATCAGCTCACCGGCCCAGGGAATGTTGCCTATCAGCCCCAGAAGAAATATGAACAGTCCTATGAAGATAATTATGCCGACCGGCACCAGAGGCGCGGTGAAGAAACTTGTGAATCTTTTTGTGCTGAATCGCAGTGCTTCGGTCAGGCCGGGTTTTTCGCCCCCGGCGAATTGCAGCGCTGCGATTCGGCAGATAGCGCCGCCGGCGATGGAAATCACAGCCAGCTTGATAACAAAAAAGATGATGCAATAAACAGTGTGATGCCTTAATGCCCATCCAACGGCCTTAAAATAATCAGCGATATTTTTCACTACACCCGGGATGTCTTGTGCGAATACAGAATCTACCGCGCCCTGGAATTTTGTGGCGGAGAAGCGCCAAAGCGTAGAGAATACTCCTGTGCCCTGGCTTTTTCCCTGAAATCCTTCGATGTACGAGTCTGCTTGTGCCGGATTAGTCATATATATATCCAGCTCCGTGATCTTACCCTGGGTACCTGGTGTGGCAACCACTGTTTCGCTGAAGTCCATAATCCAGCCGGCCAGACATATAATAGCCAGTGCCAAAAAGGCAATTATTAATTTGGTTGGCTGAATAGCCATGCGGAAGGTTTTGAATATTTTCGGAAAGAGAAGATCATCAAAAACTTTGGAGGGTTCTTTTTCGCTGACCATTTTATTTCCTTTCTAAAAGTTAAAAATTATTGGCCTTATAAAGAATAACCGCGATTGTAAATATAACGTATTATCGGTTGGTTTCAACAAATTCTTAAGATTTTGTTTCTAAATGCCGTTGTTTACGGCTTGTCAGAATCGGTGTCAGGAAAAGTATCGGATGGCTCGCCGGATTCTTGAGAGTCTGGTCCGGGGACTATTTTGTATTTGGCATCCAGCCAGGCGCCCAAGTCTATCAGCTTGCATCGCCTGGAGCAGAAGGGAAAGAATGTTGCTTGTTTAGATTGTTCCTGAATTGATGCTTTAACGGTTTTGTGACAGACTGGACATCTGTGTTTCATTCTAAGATATCAATCTTACATTTATTCTTCCTGTACAAGGCCCTGTTCCAGCATTCGTGCATATTCAACACAGTATCTGGCCCAGGGCTGAGCTTCAAGCCGGGCTTTGGGTATCGGCTTGCCGGTGCCTTCGCAGATACCATAAGTTCCCTCCTCGATACGGCCTAATGAATTGTCAATTTCTCTTAGTAATTTCCTTTCGCTGTCCATTAGCCCCAAGGCAAATTCCTGCTCGTAGTTATCGGTCCCGATGTCAGCCATATGGATTGGCATACTTGATAAATCACCGGAAGCATCCAACCGGGATTTCTTCAAGGCTTCGTCTTCAAATTCGTTTACATTTCTCAGGATTTCTCTGCGTTTTTCCAATAGCAGTTGTTTGAAATGCTCAGTATCGGCGGAAGTCAAAGGGCGTTTCTTTGTCCGAGTCGAACTTACTTTCACTCTGGATGCTTTTTTACGTTTTTGTGCCACTTGCTGGTTTACCTTTCTTACCACTAACTTCACTTTATGTATAGAAGCTGATTATAACACCTTAAAGTATATTGTATACAGTATTTGTTTTATCCAAAGGCTGTTGTTCATGCGGCAAAAGTATAGTCAGTATAATAAGATTATTCAAGATAAATTACCTGGGCAGCTTTAACCTTTTGATAAATAAGTAGTTACGTCAACGACATGCTGTTTTTATTCATGTTGGATGTTATGTGGTTTGCTCGCGATTTGACCGCTCATCTTTGCAAATTTTCCCAGGGGAATAAAGAATTTTTCCTGGCCAAGCCTGCCTACAAATGTCCTGACGCCGAAAACTTTCTCGATTTCCTCCCGGGACAAAACATCTTTGCTTTCGCCGATATGATAATTGCCATCGGCACCGAGAAGTAAAATTTCGTCGCAGTATTGGGCTGACAGGTTTATATCGTGCGTTACGGCCACAATCGTTTTGCCTTTTTCGAGTTGTGCGCTTTTGAGCAAATCATATATACCAACCTGATGTTTCAAATCCAGAAAGCTTGTCGGTTCATCCAGAAGCAAAACCGGGCTGTTCGCCGCAAGCGCCCTTGCGATAAAAACCCGCTGTCGTTCACCCCCGCTGAGACTTCCCAAAGACCTCAGAGCAAATTGGGCCGTTTCGGTTGCCTCGAGCGCTTCATTAACAATCTGTTTGTCCGTATTGCTCTCAAATCCAAATGTGCCCAGATATGGTGTTCTTGCCATCGATACCATTTCTGCTACGGTAAAATCAAATACCGGCACAAATTCCTGGCGAACTACGGCGACTTTCTGTGCAAGTTTTTTGACCGAATATGATTCCACCGGTTTTGCGTCGATCCTTATGGAGCCGGATTTGGGTCTGAGCAGTCCGCAGAGCAGATTTAACAGCGTTGTCTTTCCTGCCCCGTTTGGCCCGGCTATGGCCAGAAACTTCCCTTGATTTACTTCAAAACTAATATCTTTCAAGATTGTGTCTTGCCGCGTATAGCCAAAGCTCAAATTTTCAGCCTTTATAATGGTGTTCATTTTAACCAGCTGACTTTTCTACTGTATTTAGCCAATAAAATTAGAAAAAACGGCCCGCCTGCAATGGCTGTTACCACGCCTACCGGCAATTGGGCGGGCGCAACGATTATACGCGCGATTGTGTCAGCGATGACTAAAAATGAGGCTCCGATTATCGCACTAAGAGGCAGCAATTGACGATGGTCCGGTCCGAATGTAAGACGGACTCCGTGAGGTATGATAAGGCCCACAAATCCTATTAGTCCGCTCAGGCTCACGGCAATGGCGGTTACAAACGCGGCACAGGCAAAAGCAACTATCCTGGTTCTTGCTACATCAACGCCGAGTCCTATTGCTTCCTCCTGGCCCAGGGCCAGAACGTTTAAACTATGGCAAACAGTAAATAGGACGATTATCCCTGCCAGGATACAGCCTGCGCTGACCCACAAAATCGATAAGTCTTTTTCTGTTATATTGCCCATCAGCCAGAATATTGTCGAATATACCTGTTCGCTTTTTGCTATGGACGTTAAGAACATTATGACCGCTGAGAAGAAAGCATTCACTACTACTCCGGCAAGCAGCAGACTTGTTACCTGTGATTTACCTGTAAAATGCCCGATGTACCAGACCAGCCAGACAGTTATAAGCGCTCCTGCAAATGCAAAAATCCCTATTGGCGAACCACCCCGGAAGCTCCAGCTTATTCCTGATAGGATTGCAATAATTACACCTAATCCCGCGCCGCTTGATATTCCGAGGATGTACGGGTCGGCCAGAGGATTTCGTAAAATCGCTTGCAGCACAACTCCTGAACAAGCCAGAGCTGCTCCCACAAGAGCAGCCAAAATCACCCGGGGCAATCTGACGCGAACAAGAATTTCGTAATCGATATTCTCACCCGGTTTCTGTCCCGGGCCGGAGAAAGCCTTCGTCCAGGAAATTTTTTGTCTCCCCACCGATCTGGGGAACAGAGCGCATAAGCTCATTACCACGGCCAGCACTACCAGGCAGATGGAAACTTTAATTGCTAATTCTTTTGCTGTTAAAAATTCAGCCATTAACCTACCTGAGCTGTTAAGTCAGTACTGAGAGCGGTTTTGCTGTTCTGAAGAGGGAGCAAATCGCAATAGTAAAAACGGTTTTCTCTTAAAACTACTTCCCCTGTTGTGTGTAATATTTTCTGTCGAAATATCGGCCCATCGTATACAAATGAATGAAATTCACCATTTTCACCACAGGGGTCAACGGCGGAAGGAAGTCTGGATAAAAAATGTGCATCAAAGGTCCTGCCAATAAACTTTTTATCAAGAAAATTTGAGTCGATGCAGGTAATAACCGCCTTGAAGCCCGACTCGATGAATTCATAAGCAAGTACAGCAGTATTTCTTTTCCATATTGGGAATATTCCTTTCATTCCTATCTTTGATAGATTATCTTCCCGATATTTTTTTAGGTCTTCTAAAAAGATGTCTCCGAAAACGACGGAGGAGATACCGGCGGCCAGATATTTTGTCATGACCTCCCACATTTTATGCTCATATTGTTCATTGGTGATGTCCTTAGTAATAAACACTTTCTCAAGAGGTAATCCCAGAGATTCAGCCTGCATTTCAAGCAGAATGGTCCTTACACCATGCATACTGATTCTGTCATAGTCCTGGGTTATTGTTGTCAGCAGGGACACGATTTCATAATTTTTTGTTTTCTGAAGTTCATAAAGGGCTAATGCGCTGTCTTTACCTCCACTCCATGAAAATATCACTTTTCCCTTCATATAATCTACCTGACTCGTTGTGCGGTTTCGCTGCTTTT
This sequence comes from uncultured Pirellulales bacterium, assembly GCA_964559025.1. Classification (GTDB taxonomy): domain Bacteria; phylum Planctomycetota; class Phycisphaerae; order Sedimentisphaerales; family Anaerobacaceae; genus NIOZ-UU13. The sequence continues at coordinate 4,361 of CAZLIO010000224.1, forward strand.
TATAGATGTGTCCGGGTGTAAGCAGCGGCCGACCATTTCTACGCCCTGAGGCAATCTTGGTGCTAATCTTAATACGGTGTCCGAATTAACAACGTAAATTTTATTGTTCTTCACCGCCGGCAAACTTGCCCATTTGCTCCAGAAAACTTCCGCCTGCTGTTGCTGCTTGTCGATATCGGTTTTTCCCATCGCAGATTGGATTATTACTTCAACATTGCAGGCGAGAAGCTCTTCAGTGCCTATAGGTGGATATTGTTGAATAGTAGGGCCAATAGCATTTTCTCCGCCGAGAAGTTCGATAAATTCGTTGATAAAAGTATTTCTACCGGCCACCCGTAAAGGCTCTGTCTGTATTACCCACAATACCTTCGGCTTGCTGGGTGAGCTGTATTTCGTTTTCAAATATTGCAATTGAGCACTGATATTTTCGATGAGTTCGTCAGCACGCTGTTTGCAGCCTGTGGCGGTGCCGATTGTTTGAATCGCTGCGAACAGCTCTTCGATCTTCTCTATCTTCAGAGCTAAAACCCGGTAGCCCAGTCTGTTCAAACTATCGGCAGCCCTCTTTTGCTGTTCGATCTGCAGCGTGACCACCAAATCCGGCTTGGCAGCTATCACCGCTTCGGTATCCGGCTGCCAAAAGGTTCCCACCTTTGTTTTTTTTTCTGCTGCCGGTGGATAATCGCTGTTGAGTGTTACACCAACGATTTTATCGTCGAGCCCGAGCGCAAAAAGAATTTCCGTAAGGCTCGGCGCAAGTGAGACGACCCTGTCGGGATTATTCGGCGGCGGGGAGGGACCTGGATTTTGAGCCTGTTGAGTACCGTATATTACAAATACCACGCCGGCCAGGCACAAGATTATCAACAATAGCCACCACCATTTATTCATTAGGTTCTCTTGAACTGTTTTTCCAAATCAGTTATTGAAAATTTTATCGTGGTGGGTCTGCCATGTGGACAGCGGCTTGCGGACTCGGTGTTTTCTTTATCCAAAAGCAGTTGTTCTATTTCGCTCATCGTTAGTCTTTGCCCGGCCTTGATTGCCGCCTTACACGCAGCCATATTCAAAACCTCGTCGAGTAATCTTTCCCCGTCAAGGTTTACGTCCTTACTCTCGAGCAGGTCGATTAAATCCTGGACAAAATCGAGCGGGTCGGCCTTGACTAACAAACTTGGAAAGGACTGGACAGCCAAAGTCTTGGGACCAAACGGGACAACCTCGATTCCTAATTTTTCGAGCAGCTCGGCATTGGTTTTAAGTGCATCACAGCCGGAAGGAGTAACCTCAAAACTTTCAGGTATCAGCAATTTCTGCGATTCGAGCTTGCTTTTTCGTATTCGTCTGCTCAAACGCTCATATATTATCCGCTCGTGAAGCGCATGCTGGTCGATGATATCAAATCCATCATCAGTTTGTACCACGATAAAGCTGTCGTGTATTTGCAGAAATTTTCTTTGTTCCGGGCGAATCTCCGGCGCAGGTTGGCCCATCTCGGCGCTCGTCGGGGCGGAGCCCGCCGTAGCTTGGAAGGCCGAGGCCGTAGCGGGATCGGTGTGACTTTCGGGTATCTGTCCGGTAGGGGGGCGCAGCGCAACGAGATGCTGTTTTGATTTATAGCTGAATTGTTCTTGCGTTTGGACCGGTCTGTGCTTTTTGAAAAATTCGGCCATCGCATCAGAAATTGCCTGACTTCTATGCCCTGTTGGAGGGCTGCCCTGGCTTCCAGGAAAATTTGCCGGACCCGGCAGTTGTGCCTGCGTCTGGAGGTCTGTGCCTAAAAGCTTTTCCCGAAGACAACCGAGGATTTGCGAATGAACTAAATTGGCATTATAAAAACGGACTTCGCTCTTGGTCGGATGTACGTTAACGTCATAGTCTTCATATTGCATTCGAATAAACAAAAAGACGA
>CAZLIO010000225.1:0-6268 GCA_964559025.1 uncultured Pirellulales bacterium
GGATCGGGGAGGTATGCAGTCTTGGGTGGGACCGTAAAGCTCCAGATATCACCTTTGCGTATTGTACCGTCGGCCTCAATCTCATCTATCCGCCAGTAATAAGTTGTGCCCGGAACAAGACCATCCGGATAAGCAAATCCGGGAAAGCCGACAACAAAAAACGTTGAGGGCTGGTTGCCCTGGAATGTACCTTCGGCGCCGCTGTCCACATCGTCAAAATTTTCGCCGAAGTAAACATCGTGCGAGATCGCAGCATCTGCCGGCGAGAAGCCAATGTTCACCCACGTATCCTCATGGAAGGCACCATCAGCCGGGTTAGGATTATAGGCCCTTCCCGTCCATCTGGCTGTCAACGTGGTCTTGCCGGGATTTCTGTCATCATAGTCCAGACTGGAGAGTCCTCCGCCACCGTAGAAAGTAATCTGGCCGGAGGCGATAAAATCATTGATTATCGCCGTCAGGTCACCTTCTAACACTAACGTACCTCCGCCGACATCTATCAGGCCGTTTGCGTTCATTTCAAGGCCGGTGATGCCAACATTAACAGTACCACCGTGAAGGTATAGTTGCCCCGCCGCTCCAGTATCCGTCGGAACTATCAATTCTCCACAGGTAACTGTACCGCCGGTCATATTCCAGGTACCTTCACCATCGCCCCATCCAAGCTCGAACTCGTTAGTAACCGTTATGGTTCCGCCGCTCATATTAAACGTGCCGTGTGACCCGGCCCCGTCGCCCCACCAAATCCAATCTGTTATCTCAAGAGTTCCCCCCGTCATGGTCATCGTAGGCTCCCCCGCCACTTCACAAGCCAGGCCGAGAATCTTTGCATCGATGCCATCCTGAATAATCGGGCCGTTTGGCGCTTTTGCGGCTGGTACATCGATATAGACCTCGTCGGCAGCGGTGGGGACTTTATTGAATTCCCAGTTGGCCCGTGTGCTCCAAAGGTGGTCATCACCACGATCTGTCCAATGGACGGTCGCAGCGTTACTGACAGAGCCGAGTACCAAAACAAAAGAGATTAGATAAATCAATTTCTTAGACATTATAGTCCTCCTTAAAAAAATAGGTTGTTAATTGGAATGTTAAAATATCTTCACCGCAAAGCACAAAATTCCCATTCCAATCCTGTGCCTCGCATAATAACTCCTCCTTTATCGAAAAGTTCCAAAGATTCCTCGCATCAGGAGCCGAATAATTCACAAACTCCAGCAACGTTATTTATACCAGGTTAGACACCTTTGCGTCAAGTAAAATCTCTTGATTGAATTGGAGAATTGGTATGTGTTGTTGATAATGTCTTGGCAGGCAGCGATTTACTTACAATTTATACTCAATTGTCGTTTCCTGAATGATTTTCAAGAACAGATTCTATCCATCCACTCACGCGGGCTAATGCCTGCTTTTGCGGCACGTTCGAGCAGATTCTTGTGGCGAACGAGACCAGCAGGGTTATTGGCGTCCATGAGACTGTACATAAGATTGTGCCACAAGCAAGCAGCCAGCCACTCTTTCACCGGCGTTCTTTCTCCACCAAGATACGCGTACACTCGCAGAATCTCGTTCTTTGGATCAAACCCAAGGTCGATGTGTCCCAAATCAAGCAGTAACAACTGCATCGGTATCCCAACCAGCCACTTATCAAGTCCTAACACATAACCAAATAGAAGATGCCCAAGTCTTTCCTTTTCCGTTCCGACCTTCCGGGTCTGTATGCCCAGCTTGCCGGTTCCAATTCCGTGAATCCAGCCTTCGATGTAGCGAAATGTGTTGTGATGACAATCAGACAAAGTGTGCACTCCTGATGCGATGTGGGCACAAGTTTTGTACAACTCTCTTTTCTGAGGATCGTCAAGCTTCTCAAGGTTTTTTTGGAACTCTTCGGTCCACCGAGGATGAATCTGCGGAAGGTCTGCTTTTTCTGATATTTCCGCATCGAGACGAGCCCCGCGACCGTCTTGGCCGAAAAGTTCCTTTACAAGCATCTCAGCTTCCTGCATTGTTGAAACATCCGAGAATTGTGAGCAGGGTCCGCTACCCGTGGTATCACTGGACTTCGTGAAGAAATCTACTGTAAGAAGCATTCGTTGCATCATTAGCTTCTGGACTTCCGTCAACTCTGACACCGGCCCAAGCCATTCATAGGTACGATTCATAAATCCTGCAGCTTGAGGGAATTCCTTGATGCAATCTTCCCTGGGCCCGCCTGCGAGATAACCTGTTAATACGGTATGTATTGTTTTCATGCTCTCAATATGAGCCGGCTGGGTGGTTTTTTGCTGCCACCACATGCCGGAACACCAGCATCCGTTGCGAAATGAGGGCTCGTCCAGTTTTCCTCGGCCGATGGCGTTCAACAGCTCGTCCACAGTAACCGGAAATCCGCTGTCACACGGCACAAGGCTCGCTATATGAGAGCGAATCCGGCGAGTGCCGTCATCCAGCTCTCCTAATTTGCTCTGCATGTTGTTGATGTATTTTATTTCCTCATCCCAGTCCTTTTCCTCTCCCGGAAACGTCCAGGGAACAACCGGCCATTTTCTTATCTCATTACCCGTTTCGTCCGCAATAACGGTTGTAATCATCTCGACTTTCTCGCCTTCGGACGAAGCTTTCCTGCCCGTGTATATCTCCTCAAAACCCGGAGATACCATATTGTACGGCACCAATCGCTCTTTCTTTTTTTTCATTATTCAGCCTCTTTAATTTGTCATACAAAGGTGGTTATTGATTTTAGTATGTTGTCAAATTATAATCATTGTAAAATAAATTCGTTTCGTCAACAATGTTTTGTATATGATGCCTAACATGTAAATTTAAGGCTGCCGGAGGTTCTTAACAAAGGTTCGAAGTGAAAGGGAGGTACTCATGAAAAAGAGAAGTCCATTATCTATAATTTTAAACTATATTTTTATAACATCGTTCATCTTTTCGGTGGCAACAGCTCAGCCCCGGCGGTTTGCTTTGCAGCCCCGAAGCAGCGGGGCACACAACAGCAAGGCTGCGGAGATTTTGGATGCCTGTGATGTGCAGGGAGGCCTCATCGTCCACATTGGCTGCGGGGATGGGAAGCTCACTGCCGCGTTGTGCGCAAATGACAGCTATCTTGTCCACGGCCTGGACCCAGATGTAAAGAACATTGAAAAGGCCCGTAAACACATCCAGTCGCTTAAGCTCTACGGGAAGGTTTCGGTCGACCGCTTGAACGGCAGCCGTCTTCCATACATCGACAACCTGGTAAACCTCGTCGTCTCGGAGCAGCTTGGCAGAATTACTATGAGCGAGGTCATGCGGGTCCTGGCACCTAATGGTGCAGCCTACATAAAAAAAGACGGGAGGTGGACAAAAACCGTCAAGCCGCGTCCCAAAGAGATAGACGAATGGACGCATTACCTGCACGACGCAACCGGCAACGCGGTCTCACATGACCAGGTAGTTGACCCGCCTGCCCATCTGCAGTGGGTTGGAAGCCCAAGATGGTCGCGGCACCACGACCGTATGGCGAGTATGAGTGCGCTGGTATCAGCCAATGGTCGTATCTTTTATATCTTTGACGAGGGCCCGACTGCTATTATCCAGCTGCCGCAGGAGCGAACTCTCATTGCCCGGGACGCGTTCAACGGTACTATTCTGTGGAAACGGCCGATTCCATCGTGGCATACTCATTTGTGGCCTTTTAAGAGCGGGCCGGCCCACCTGCCCCGCCGCTTAGTGGCTGTTGGGGACACGGTATATGTTACGCTTGGTTTTCAGGCGCCGCTGACTGCGCTTGATGCAGCAACAGGAAAGACTATCCGGACATATAAAAACACGGACGCCACCGAAGAAATTATTGCTTCTGACGGCGTGCTGTTCCTGATGGCCAACGATACTCCGATGAACTATAACGAATATAAACCCGCAACCAACAATATCGGGCAGGCTAAGACCCGTGTGGCCAAGGAGTGGCCGTGGGACGAGCGACCAAGACGCATTATGGCGATTAAGGCAGATACGGGCCGGGTTCTCTGGAGCAAAAAATTTCGGGTCGTTCCCCTGACATTGGCTGCGGACCAGAAGAGACTGCTCTTCCACGACGGCGAAAAGATTATATGCCTTAATCGCAGCAACGGCGAGCAGCTTTGGGCATCACAGCCGGTCTCGAGACGTCCTTCCATCCCGACAAACTTTGGGCCGACACTGGTTGTGTACAAGGACGTTGTCTTGTTTTCAGGCGGCGACAGGTCAATGTCGGCGTTGTCTGCTGATACCGGTATAACACTTTGGACATCCGAACACCCTCGTTCAGGCCACAATTCTCCTGAAGACCTTCTTGTCGTTGGTGGGCTTGTGTGGGCGGGAGAAATAGCAGCCAGCAAAGATTCAGGTGTATTCACCGGACGAGATTTGTACACCGGCCAGGTCAAAAACCAGTTTCCGCCCGACGTCGATACTTACTGGTTCCATCATCGATGCTACCGGGCAAAGGCAACAGACCGCTGGCTCCTGCCGTCCAGGACAGGCATCGAATTCGTTGACTTCGAGAACAATCACTGGACGATACATCACTGGGTTCGAGGCGGCTGTCTCTACGGTATTATGCCGTGTAACGGCCTTGTCTATGCACCGCCGCATTCCTGCGCTTGTTACATCGACGCCAAGCTGTACGGATTCAACGCCCTGGCTCCTGAGTCCGAAACCAGAAAGCTCCCGAAGAATGTACCTGATGCCGATAGACTCGAACGCGGCCCGGCATACGGGAAAATCGGAAGTCAACAATCGAAACTCGAAAATCCAAACGACTGGCCTACTTATCGCCATGATGCCGGACGCACCGGCTTCACAAAGGCACAGGTCCCCGTTGAGCTGGAACGCGCCTGGGAAACTAATCTGGGCGGCAAGCTCAGCAGTGTCGTAGTCGGCGGGAACAGGGTTTTTGTGGCTTCAATAGATACCCACACCGTACATTCCCTCGATGCAAAGAACGGCAAGACACTTTGGAGCTACACGGCCGGAGGACGGGTTGACTCGCCGCCGACTATCTATCAGGGCAGGGTCCTGTTCGGCTCAGCCGACGGCTGGGTCTATTGCCTGCGTGCCTCCGACGGCGAGCTGGCCTGGCGTTTCCGCGCAGCGCCGGCGGACCTGCGATTGACGTCATTCGAACAATTGGAATCGGCCTGGCCGGTTCACGGCAGTGTGCTTGTGCAGGATGGCCCTTCGACAGGCTCAGGGCAGGCTGTCCTCTACTGTGTCGCCGGAAGGTCGATGTTCCTCGACGGTGGCCTGCATCTGTTACGGCTTGACCCAGAAACGGGCCGAAAGATATCCGAGAACATTCTCGACGACCGCGACCCACATACCGGTGAGAATCTGCAAGTCCACGTCAAAGGCCTGAATATGCCACCCGCACTTGCGGACATTCTCTCAAGTGACGGCAAGTACCTTTACATGCGGACCCAGCGTTTTGACCTTAACGGCATACGCCGGTATATCGCCCCGACCGATGTCACCGACCAGTTAGGCGAGGGACGGCATCTGTTCTGCTCGACGGGTATGTTAGACGACACATGGTTCCACCGCTCATACTGGATATTCGGCAAGAGCATTGCTTCGGGCGCCGGCGGCTGGCCTCGGGCCGGTCGAGTCACCCCTGCCGGCCGATTGCTGGTTGTTGATGATTCCAACGTCTATGGTTACGGCCGCAGGCTGGAATACTACAAATGGACAACGCCTATGGAATATCACCTTTTTGCCGCTGACAGAGAACCAGAAATCATTAAGAGAGCGGCAAGAAAGCAAACAGCCAAACTAACACCTCGGCAGCAGAGACAGCAGAAAAAGAAACAGCGCAGCGCTGCCACCACCAGGCCGCTCTATTATTGGTCGCGCGAAGCGCCGCTTTACGTCCGTGCTATGGTCCTGGCGGATAAAACTCTATTCATCGCGGGCCCACCGGACATAATCGACGAAGAACAGATATTCAAAAATCCTGATGCTCCAGGCGTTGCCGGGAAGCTTCGCGAGCAAACTATGGCCCTTGACGGGAAAAAGGGCGCTTCGCTGCATGTGGTTTCGGCCTCGGACGGCAAGAAACTTGCAGAATACAAGCTCGAAACGGTACCGGTCTTTGACGGTATGGCCGCCGCTAACGGTCGGCTGTACCTTTCAATGAAAAACGGCCAGGTACTGTGCCTGGAGGGTAAGTAGTATCTGTTGTGGAAACAGTATTTGTCATTCCCGCGGAAGCGGGAATCCAGTTTTTCGCTCTGGACCCCTGCTTTGG
>CAZLIO010000226.1:0-6259 GCA_964559025.1 uncultured Pirellulales bacterium
ATCAAAAAACAATTTTTTCTTTCCAAAGTATGCCTAACCTCAATTTTGCAAAAGTCTTGTTATTATAATTCTGTCTGTTCACAAAATAAATCATAGTGCACAATAGGAAGAAAAGAAACAAAATATGAAAAGGCTTGGCGCAGCGATTATTGGTTGTGGTTGGGTCGCAGAAGAATATGTAAAGGCATTTCAAAAAGACCAGCGCTCTGAGGTGCGAACGCTGGTTAGCCGAAATCGTGCGAATGCAGAACGGTACCGCGACCGCTACGACTTAAAGTGCACCATAGAAACCGATGCGTCCAAGATGCTTCGGCAAGATGATGTGGATATCGTAGTCGTATCCACGCCCCATAATGTACACACGGAATATGTGGTCGCCGCTGCAGAGGCTGGTAAGCATATTATTATCGAAAAGCCGGTAGCCTTGACTCCGGAAGACATCCACAAGCAGCGTGAGGCAGTGAGAAAGAATAAAGTCAAAACGGTAGTGAGTTTTGTATTGCATTGGAATCCGTTGCTGATGACTATCGACCGGCTGATAGAGGATAAAGCATTCGGGGACATCTTTATGGTTGAGGTCGATTATCTGCACCGGATATGGATGACGACTGATTTGAAATGGTACGGCAGTCGCGAAATAAGCGGAACGGCCCTGCTGACCGCCGGCTGTCATGCGGTGGACGCCCTACGATGGTTTGCGCGCAGTGAGGTCGAGGAAGTATCCGCCTATCAGGTACAAACTGATAATCCCGCAGAATACCCGGGTACAATTTCAATCAACGTAAAATTCAAGGATGGAAAGATCGGACGCAGCACCACGACGTTTGACGCAAAGATGCCATATAGGTTCAACATCGGAATCTATGGCACCGAGGGCACACTCCGCAACAATGAGCTTTTCGCCCCGAAGCTTTTCCCCGGCCAAAACAATTTCACAAAGATTCCCTGTATCCTTCCGGACAGCGGTGACGTTACTCATCACCCATTTCAGGGCGAAGTGTCTCACTTTCTCGATTGCATCATCAACGATGAACAGCCGTTTCCTGATATTGAAGACGCCGCACTGACACACGCTGTGTGCTTCGCTGCCGACCGCTCCGCGGAATCCGGCAGGCCGGTGTCTGTCAGTGAATTCGACAGCCTGTTATGAACTATCTTTTGCATAAATCAGGCCATCAGCCAAAGAACTACCGGCTGGAACAGATAATCCTTGACAGCATTATTAAAAACGTTACAATTTGCAGCTTAAGTAACTCCCATTGGGTGTTTTTGGCCGGCTCTCCTTTGAGTGCAAGTCACCAACATAGACTATTGACTGGAGAATGGTCATGATTTAATATGGGATTGAATAACGCAGCTTGCTGTGGTAATGTAAAGTCACGAAGAGTATTATGTACTGATTTTGTTGATAGCAGGAAATCTGTGGATCGAATCCTCTGGTGGTAGGACAGGTTCATTCGAATGAAATTACGAGGTGGTCATAATATATTGTTGTCGGGTCGGCCGGAGAATGTCGTTCGGATTATGCCGGAGCCGAAAGTGCTGTATATTCCTTTGCGCAGCCGTCGTTTCGTTTTTAGCGAAGTTGTTGTTAAGGACGGACAGCGTGTGAGCAACGGTGATACCTTAGCCAGAGATCCTGACAATTATGGTGTTCCTCTGCTGAGTCCCCGAGCAGGTGTGGTTCGGCTGAATAAAGATGAGAACCACATAGTCCTCGAGGAGGTCACCAGGCACGAAGAGCATGTGGATATGTCCAAAGAGGAGCTATCTCACATAGAGCGCCGGATGGGTGATGCAGGCATAAAGCGATACAGATTGAATGCATTGGGTGCCTGGCAGTTCTTCTATGATGCGCATACCGGTGCTCTGCCCGACCCCCTGGGCACACCTCAGGCGATCATCGTCTCGACCTTGAGTTTGGAGCCTTTCCTCGCCAGGGGAGACGTCCAGCTCTACAAGCGCCTATCGAGTTTCACCAGGGGCCTGGAACAATTGCAGTCTCTTTTAGAGTATCAACCCATTTACCTTGTGCTGCCTGACATTAAATCTGATTTTGCGAATCTGATACGGAACCATATACGTGGCCATGCGTGGGTGAAAATGGTTGAGATACCTCTTACATACCCGTATGATGATTTTTCAATTCTCGCTCGCAATCTCGGTCTTAAGCGCAGCGAAGGGCCCATTTGGGCGGTCCGGACAGAAGGAGTTCTGGCGGTTGACCGTGCGTTGACATTGTCAAAGCCCTGCCTGGTAAGGATAGTCTCAATCGGCGGGACAGGGGTCAGCTCCCCCACTCATATCAAAGTTATGCCGGGCTACCCGATACAAATGATTAGAGATAAATATGTATTCGAGCCGGTTGCCCGAATGATTAACGGTGGCATACTAACCGGTGAGCTGTTAGGCACAGAGACATTAGGGCTTGATACCGAATGCAGAGGGATAACGATTCTTCCCGAGCTGAAAGACAGAGAATTCCTCGGTTTCATCAGGCCCGGCTGGGATCGGAGTTGTTACGCTGCTTGCTACTTAAGCTCACTGAGAAAAAGTTTTAGCGAGCGATTCACTACAGGTGTGCGTGGTGAAGGTCGCCCTTGCATCTCCTGCAGCTTCTGTGAAGAAGTTTGCCCCGCCGGTATCACCCCTCACCTGATACACAAGTATCTATATCGAGATTTGATCGAAGAAGTCGAGCAGAATCGTGTGGATCTCTGCATAGAGTGTGGTCTGTGTTCCTTTGTTTGCCCATCCAAACTCGACCTTATGCAGCAATTCATCGAGGCCAAGAGACTCATTGAGCAGGAAAAGGAAGATATACGCCGGGAACAGGAACGCCAGGAAAAGTTGCATCAAGAAGAGTTGGCCAGGAAATCGGGCGAGGAGACAAGCGAGTGAAACGATTGCTGAAGATTATTGAAGCTGTTCGCCCCACTTTCGAAGAAGGTGGAAAGCTGCGGCTTTTCAAGCCTGTTTTCGGAGCGTTGGAGCATTTCTTCTTCGCGCCGTCAACAACGACGATAGGAGCTCCTCATGTTCGGGACCCGCTCGATTTGAAACGGCTCATGTCGATGGTTATCATCTCGGTGGTTCCAGCGGTATTGGCGGCTTTTTACTTTTTCGGGCTGCGGTTTTTTCTGATGATCATCGTCTCGTATGCCGCGGGCCTAACGGTGGAAGCGATTTTTGCGATGGTACGCAAGGAGGGAATTAACGAGGGTTTTTTCGTTACGGGGATACTCTTCCCATTGATTCTGCCGCCCGGTGTGCCGCTCTGGATGGTTGGTCTGGGCGTGGCATTCGGTGTGTTTATGGGCAAGGAGCTGTTCGGTGGAACGGGGCGGAACATATTCAATCCGGCTCTTGTGGGCCGTTGTTTTCTGGCTCTTGCCTACCCGAAGGCAATGTCGGCCAGTTGGTTCGAGCCGAGTCACAGACTGACGGGCAGGCTGTTTGAATATTTTTCCGTTGACCCTTCAGCGGCCGATGCGGTCACTGTGGCTACACCGCTGGTGCAGGCCAAGAGTGGCCAGATGTGTTCTATTTCGCATTTGTTTTTGGGAAGTGTTTCGGGCAGTGCCGGCGAGACCTCGGCTATTTTGATAATCTTAGGGGGTGTATTTTTGCTGTTTACGAGAGTGGCAAGCTGGCGGACAGTGGTGAGCATTTTAGGTTCGTTTATCGTATTGACCGGGGCGCTCATTGGCGGCGGCGCTGTTAAGTGTGGAATGCCAGGGGTATTCGGGCCGGTGATATGGCACTTGTTTGCGGGAGGGTTGCTTTTTGGTGCTTTCTTTATGGCAACCGATCCGGTAACAAGCCCTACTACGAATGCGGGCAAATGGTTGTACGGCATTACAATCGGTTCGATAACGGTTTTGATCCGGAATTTTACGGGATACGTAGAGGGCGTAACATTCGCGATTCTGTTAGGCAATATTGTTGCTCCTATTCTTGATGAAATAGTTATTGGAATTCGCATTAGGAGGCTTAGAAGTGAAGGGTAGTGCTTACACTCTTGGCTATGCTGCGGTGCTTGGAGTAGTCTGTGCCTTGCTACTGACCGGTGCGGCCAGCTTTACTGCTCCTTATCAGGAAGCCAACGCCAAGGCTGAAGAAGTTTTGAATATTCTTTTGGTCTTAAACGTGTCTTTGCCGGCGGAGACGTCTTCTGAGGAGCTGGTTGAAATATATAAGGAAAAAGTGCTTGAGCAGAAGATTGGAGATATTGTGAAATACGTTTATTCTCCACAGCCACCGAACGAAGACGGCGCAATCGCCATACGATTTGCCGGTTCTGGGCTGTGGGGGCCCATCAAGGGCTTCCTGGCATTGGAACAGGATATGAAAACAATACGAGGCATAACGTTTTACGAGCAGGAAGAGACCCCCGGCCTCGGCGGTGAGATTGTAACAGAAGGATTTCGTAAGAGTTTCGTTGGAAAGACGATTCATGACAAAGACGACAACGTGGGAATTGTCATTTGCAAGCCGGGATCTGCAAAGCAACAAAATGAAATCGATGGGATTACAGGTGCAACCATGACGTGCGATAAGGTCCAAGCGATGCTTAATGAGGTCATAAAGAGCATTGTTGAGGAGAAGCAATAACAATGGCAGACAAACAGTTAGCTTGTATGACATGTGAGCCCAAGGGTTTGTGTGGGGGCAGGGGCTTGTTAACATTGAAAGATGGAGCTTGGGCAAACAATCCTCTGGCGATTCAGATATTAGGTATTTGCTCGGCCCTGGCGGTGACAAATCGGCTGGAAAACTCACTTGTTATGGGTGCGGCACTTATCTTCGTTTGTGTGGGCTCGAATTTGCTTGTCTCTTTGCTGCGAAAGCATACCCCGCATCGGATACGTATGATCGCCGAAGTTGCCATCATAGCAACGTTTGTGATAGTGTTCGACCAGTTCCTAAAGGCCTTCTATTGGGACATGTCAAAACAGCTTGGCCCTTACGTCGGCTTGATAATAACCAACTGTATCGTTATGGGTCGAGCCGAAGCCTTTGCCCTGCAAAACCCACCTATTTTGTCCATTGTCGACGGCGTGGCCAACGGCCTCGGATACGCAGTCATATTGGCCATCATCGGGTTCTTCAGGGAGCTCCTGGGTACCGGAGAGATCTTTGGATACGAGGTGCTCAGCGGTCAATGGTATACACCTAATCAGCTGATGATTCTGGCCCCAGGAGCGTTTTTTGCACTGGGTATTGTCATTGCGGTTTTCAATACTATTAAAGGCCCGGAGCCTCAGGAGAATAAATAATGAGTGAGACATCGGCATGGGTAATATTTATAGCAGCTATATTTACAAACAATATACTGCTGACAAACTTCTTGGGCATGTGCTCGTTTATCGCCTGCTCAGGCCAAATAAGAACATCCCTCGGGTTGGGCACAGCCGTTACTTTCGTTCTGACTACGACAACGATACTGAATTACGTAATCTATCATTTCGTCTTAGTACCTCTCGGCCTCGTACATCTGCAGTTTATCGTCTTCATCGTGGTCATTGCGGCCTTCGTACAATTAGTCGAAATGTTTGTCGAGCGATTCAGCCCCCGGCTGTACTTTGCATTAGGCATATTCCTGCCTTTGATTACAGTTAATTGCGCTATTCTCGGCGCATCTTTGTTCATGATTATACGCAAATACAGTTTTATACAATCCGTTGGATTTGGTCTCGGCGCAGGCATCGGCTGGGCCGTGGCGATTTTGCTGTTAGCCGGCCTGAGACAGAAAATGAGATACAGTAATATCCCGGAGCCGTTCCAGGGTGTCCCAATAGCAATGGTCGTTACCGGCGTGCTTGCTATGGCGTTTATGGGCTTTGCGGGAATGGTATCGATTCAATAATAGGAATATTCCATGATTTACTTGTTGTCGGTAGTATCGTTCGCAGGCCTGACCACAGCACTGGCAGCGATGTTAATGATCGCCGAGCGTTTGCTGATAAACTACGGCATCTGTAAGCTCGATATCAACGCCGGTGAAAAACCGCTTGAAGTTGAAGGTGGCCAGACACTGTTGGCCAGTCTCTACGCTAATGAGATTTTTATACCGTCGGCGTGTGGAGGCAAAGGCACGTGTGGACACTGCAAGATTACCATTATCTCCGGCGGTGGGCCTGTGCTGCCCACCGAGACACCCTTGTTGACCCGTAAGGAGATTCGGTCGAATGTGCGCCTCGCTTGCCAGGTCAAGATTCGAGAAGACATATATGTCCGAATACCGGAAGATTTACTT
>CAZLIO010000227.1:0-6256 GCA_964559025.1 uncultured Pirellulales bacterium
ACAGATTTTCTTAAATAATATATGCCTAACCTCAATTTTGCTGAAGCCTTTAGTACAAATGAAGAAGAGAACACAAATATATACGGTCAGCCAGGTCAATTCACTAATCAAAGTGGCTCTCGAAGAGAACCTGCCTTCGCGACTAATAGTCAGAGGCGAGATAAGCGACTTCAAACATCATACGAGCGGGCATTGTTACTTTTCACTGAAAGACCGAAGCGGAATACTGCCGTGTGTTATGTGGGCGAGCAAGTTCAGAAGTGTCAAGTTTTCGCCTGAGGACGGAATGGCGGTATTGGCGACAGGTCATATCGACGTCTATACGGTTGGGGGTAAGTATCAGCTCTATGTCGATAAGCTGGAGCCGGAGGGTGTTGGGGCGCTTCAGCTGGCTTTCGAGCAAATGGTAAAAAAACTTCAAGCCGAAGGTCTTTTTGACGATGTGCATAAAAAACCAATTCCGACATATCCGGACAGGATAGGGATATTGACCAGCGAATCAGGTGCGGCGGTGCACGATATAATCGACAGCATTCGCCACCGCTGGCCCTGCGTGAAGCTGTTTCTGTATCCGGTGCCGGTTCAGGGTGAAGGGGCGGCGGAAAAAATCGCCGCTGCGCTGCTGGACATAAACAGACGCAATCAAGAGCTTAAACTTGATGTTCTGATTGCCGGCAGAGGCGGCGGGTCGTTGGAGGACTTGTGGGCTTTTAACGAGGAAGTTTTGGCCAGGGCGATTTTTAATTCCAAGATACCTGTTATAAGTGCGGTCGGGCACGAGGTCGATGTTACGGTTGCAGATTTTGTGGCCGACGCCAGGGCTTCCACGCCGACAAAAGCAGGCGTTGTAGCTGTTCCGGATATGCAGGAAGTTTTGGGGCAATTGATTAGTATGGAACGCAGATTGACAGGCCAAACAAAGGCGAGGGTAAAACTGGCACAGCAGAATCTGGAAATTATTTTGGCTAATGCGGTATTTAGAAATCCACTTTTGCTCGTCCAAAATGCTCAGCAGCAATTGGATGAGCTTGCTACAAGACTTTCGTCGGCAATACGAGGTGTGCTGGATGAGGCACAACGGAGACTCTCGGCGGCATATGAGCAGATTGTCAGGATTGAACCGCATCGGCTCCTAAAAAACAAAACAGTCGAACTGAACAACTGGCAGAATCGGGTGAATGTGGGAATTAGTGCAATTATTAACAACAAGACTGTCGAAGTGAACAACTGGCAGAACCGGGTAAATGTTGGGATAAGTGCAATCGTTGGCGACTGCCGGTTGCGACTTACAGCACAGGCCAATCGGCTGGCAGGTTTGAATCCAAAATCGGTCCTGCAGCGGGGATACAGCATCACAACCAGCAAAAAGACGGGCTTGCTGGTAAAAACCTTAGAGGATGTCCGAATCGGAGACCATTTAATTACGGAACTTATCGATGAGAATTTAATTGAAAGTAAGGTAACAAAAAAGTAAAAAGAAACACAGACTTACACAGACTGAAACACGGACTAACACTGACTACAAAAAAACAGCGGTAAAAAATAAAAGGACAAGAAATGGCAGTCAAGAAGCAGAAAGACGACCTCGGTGAATTGAGCTTTGAGGAGTCGATTAAGGAACTCACAAATATTGTGGGTAAGATTGAGCAGGGCCAGATACCTCTGCAGGACAGCCTGCAGCAGTACGAAAGAGGAATGGCTTTGATTAAGCACTGCCGGACAATACTAAATAAGGCAGAGAAACGCATTGAGAAGATATCAGAGCCGGAAGACAAATGACAGACGACAGAAAAACAGAGCCCTGAGCGTGAGCGAGGGGTAAAAGGAAAAACGAAGGGTGTCATCGCAAGGTAAGCAATACGACATACGCAATACGATATACGCAATACGAGAAGCGAGCGTGGCGGAATTGGCAGACGCGCCAGGTTTAGGTCCTGGTGTCCATTAAGGACGTGGAGGTTCGAGTCCTCTCGCTCGCAGTTTTTGGTAGTGTGAATGTGGAGAAAAAGTCTAATGAGGTATAGGGCAGTCGGGGCGGTTGTTTGCGTATCGGTTATTCTGTTGCTTAGTGCGTGCAGCTCACCTGTCCAGGAAACAAGACAAGTAAGTTCCGGGCCGATTACTGCAATATTGGGGGCGTTTGAAAGAGAAATCACACTGCTCGAGGACGAGCTGACAGACACGCAGGAACAGAGAATCGAAGGAATCAAATTCGTCAGCGGAAAACTGAGTGGTAAAAAAGTAGTCATCGCCTTTACGGGGATAGGCAAAGTCAACGCCGCTATGACAACCACCCTGCTGATAGAGCACTTCAAACCGAACAAGGTAATCTTTACTGGTATTGCAGGGGCCGTGAACCAGCAGTTGCAGCCGGGTGATATAGTTATAGCGGAGAAAACAGCACACCATGATATGGGAACAATCTGGCCTGAGGGTCTCTTCCATAAAGGGGTTAAGAACCGCCTGGACGGCTGGGAGAATCCGGTCTTTTTCGACGCAGATGAGCGACTCCTGAGATTAGCTGAGCGTGCGGCTGAGCAGGTCGAGCTCAGCTCGATACAAATAATCTCCGGCCAAAGGACGCCGAAGGTTGTAAAGGGCATCGTTGTTACAGGTGATGCTTTTATCGCCTCGACTGACAAGTGTATTGAATTGCGCAAGAAGCTCGGCGCTGACGCCGTAGAGATGGAAGGCGCTGCGGTCGCTCAACTTTGCTATCAGCGAGGGATTGGGTATCTTGTAATACGCAGTATCAGCGATAATGCCGATGAGGGTGCGGTACTGGATAAGCAAACGTTTTACATAATGGCCGCTAAAAACTCTTCCAGCCTGGTTATCGAACTGGTCGGGCTTTTAGCGACGGAACTTCCTGCCCGGAAAAGCAGCCCAAGCAAAAAGTTAAGAGATTCGAAATGATAGGCAAATATTTTAAGCTGAGTGACAGGCAAACCAGTATCAAAATTGAATGCGTGGCAGGTCTGACAACATTCCTTACAATGGCCTACATAATCTTCGCCAATCCATCAATTCTAAGCCTGGAGGGAATCCCTGAAGAAGACCTGGTTGGGATTAGCCGGATGGATAAAGACGCTTTAATAGCTGTCACCTGCATAGTCACCGCGATTACAACCATTATAGTCGGCATAGTTGCCAACGCACCTATAGCGATGGCGCCGGGAATGGGTCTCAATGCCTTTTTCGCCTATCTGGTTGCCTCTCGACAGATGGATTGGCAGACTGCGCTGGGTGCGGTGTTTGTCTCCGGACTGCTTTTTTTAATAGCGACTTTATTGGGATTGAGAAAGAGAATTGTGGAGGCGATACCAAGGTCTCTTGTATCCGCTATTGCTGTTGGGATCGGCCTATTTATCACCTTCATAGGCCTGAAAAATCTGGGTATCATCGTCAAAGACCCAATTACGTTTGTCTCGGCTGGGCCGTTAACCCTAACAGTTCTCATAGGTCTTTTTGGTTTGCTGGTAATGATTTTCTTTGAAATGAAGAAGATAAGCGGCGGCCTTGTCATGGGGATCCTGGCCTCGACCATCCTGGCCATGGTATTTGATAAAGAGGTAGAAATGCCGCAACAGCTCATCTCCTTGCACCTGAATATACAAACAATTGCTTTTCACTTGGATATTGCCGGCGCTTTGAAATGGGGCTTCTTCGGAACCATCTTCACCTTAACCTTTATAGATATGTTCGACAGTGTCGGTACCCTGGTAGCGTGCTGTCACCAGGCAAACATGGTCGATGAAGAAGGCAAAATAAAGGGGCTGGACAGGCTGCTGGGCATCGATGCTGTGGCAACTGTGATAGGCGCTCTCCTGGGGACATCTACTATAACTTCCTATATTGAATCGGCAGCGGGTATCGAGCAAGGAGGACGGTCAGGCTTAACTTCCATAGTTACCGGCGTTTTGTTCCTGATATCACTATTATTCGTCCCGATTGTGGCCATTGTGCCACTTTATGCAACCGCACCGGCTCTCGTTATGGTCGGGCTGTTTATGATGAAAGAAATTAAGAAAATAGATTTTACGATTTTAGAAGAAGCGTTCCCTGCGTTTATAATAATGGTAATGATTGCGCTAAGTTACAGTATTAGCACAGGACTGGCATTCGGTTTTATTTCTTTTGTCCTTACAAAAATAGTGTCAGGAAAAACCAAAGAGATGAAGCCGACGATGTGGATTATTGCGATTTTGTCTATACTGTTTTTGACGCTGGACCAGGTACCGAATATGATTGAGTACCTGAGGTCTCTTATGTGAGCTTGTGTGATTAAATGATTCGGGAGGCAAAAAGATGGAGATTAAGATTACGAGTTCGGCCTTTGAGCAAGGCGGTATGATTCCGGCCAAATATACCTGCGATGGTGCGGATGTCTCACCGCCGCTGCAGTGGGATGCGGTTCCTGAAGGCAGCAAAAGTATCGCCCTTATATGCGATGACCCGGATGCGCCGATGGGTACGTGGGTGCACTGGGTTTTGTTTAATCTGCCCAGCGATGCCAAAGAGCTGGCGGAAAACATCCCTGCTGATAAGATCTTGCCTAACGGAGCCAGACAAGGTGTTAGTGACTTTGGCAGGATTGGCTATGGCGGTCCCTGTCCCCCCGGCGGCACACACAGGTACTTCTTTAAGATTTATGCGCTCGATGCAGAAATTGGCCTGGAAGCCGGTGCTAATAAACGCCAGCTGCTCAAGGCCATGGAAGGGCATATCCTCGAACAGGGGCAGCTGGTCGGCAAATACAAAAGATAAATACGAAACAAATTCAATTGCACTAAAGTGCACTAAAGTGCCTAAGGTGAGCTAAAGTGACAGCAAAGCTGTCATTCTGAGCGAAGCGAAGAATCTCATCATTCGCAGGCCAGATCCCTTCGGCAAGCTCAGGGCAGGCTCTTCAGCTTCGCCTCAGGATGACACGTAAGTGTCACTTTAGGCACTCTAAACTTTAGTCACTTTGATCATGTTTCCACCATCAGGTGTCCTGCGGAGAATTTCGAAATTCGTCCCGCCAGCGGCGGGTATGAATCAGAACCCAGCGTTGCCGGGTCGGATTTATACGATATACGATGGGATTCAGAAGTTCTCCACGATAGCGGCTGTGTGAATAGCAAGCAGCATCAGGTAGTCCAATTCGCTCAGGCTGAAGTGTTCGTGGTCCATAGAATTATCGATGTATAACACACCGAAACACCCGGCAGGGTCAACAACAGGCCCAATCAGTGCAGAACGTATTCTATCCTCTTCTGTTGGTGCTGAGACTCGCGGCAAAAGTACAAACTGTCTCGTTTCAATAGCCTGGGTGATTTTTTCACTGAGTTTCAAATCGTTTAAATTCACCCCGCGGCCGACTCGGCTTCTACCTGCATGACAGGTCATTGGGCCGGTAGGCTGGTTCCTCAAGGCACACCAGCTATGATATCCACTGAACTGTTTTAATGTGAGATCCAATAATGTCTTTACCAATGCATCCAGACCGTTGGCTTTGCAGATGGCCTCGGTGGCTTCCATAAAATCTTTTACTCTTTTAGCCGGCAGCGTAATATCAGGGGCGCGTTCGGCATCCGATTTTCTTACTATAACTTCACGACTCGGTTCCGTCAGTGCGGCAACCGATTTGTGAGAGTCTGGGATGAGCGTATCAGCCAGATGAATAGATGCGACGGTATCGGACTTGGCTGTGAGGTCGATTTCGATGGTAAAATCACCTATACGGATTAGGTCGCCGGTTTTAATTTCGGCCTTATGGATTGCCTTGTCGTTTAGATACGTTTTATTGGCCGAATCCAAGTCCTCGACCACCCATTTTCCCTCCTGCGTCGTAAAGATTACTGCGTGCTGTCTCGATACCGCTCTGTCAGGCAAAAATACCTGACTGTGGGCATGTCTGCCGATATAGACAGGGCCCCTGTCGAATTGAAACTCATTAACGGTTTGACCATTTCGCTTTACAACCAAACGCATCTGCTTTTCTCCCTGCATATTGGCTCTAAAGATTTATGTATAATTATCCACAATCCGGCACAATTTGTCAACTAAAAACAATTGCTGCTGGAGAGCTTTCTCGCCAATAAGGTGCATTACCGCGACCGATTGTGTTATAATTGTGGCAGACAAACTCAGTGGCGGTGCTTCAGTTCTGAATCGGAAATACCGGTTTTGGAAGAACCTTCTTTAAAAGAGAAGAGTTCTGCAAAATTGAGGTTAGGCATAATATGAAAATAAAAAATTGGCTTTTGATTTT
>CAZLIO010000228.1:0-6255 GCA_964559025.1 uncultured Pirellulales bacterium
TTTCGTTGGCCAGATCCTTCGGCTTTGCCTCAGGATGACACGTAAGTGTCACTTTAGGCACTTTACACTTTTTAATGTCTTTGTGCCTTCGTGGCAAAAAGGGAAACTGATTATGGCTAACTTCTATCGGGACAATAACGATATACAGTTTTTGTTCAGGCATACGAACCTGTGCAAATCGGCGGAGATTTGTGAGGAGGACTTTAAGTTCGCAGACGAGTTCGATTATGCACCGGCCAATGCCGAGGAGGCCATAGAGAATTATGATATGGTGCTGGATTCGCTCGGTCAATTATGCGGTGACTTTATTGCGCCTCGGGCAGAAGATGTGGATCGGCAGGGCAATACGCTCAACGAGGATGGCTCGGTAACTCGTGCGGAGGGGATAAAACAAGCAATTGAAAAACTTGGCCAGGCTGAGGTTATGGGGTTCACACTGCCTTATCGGTTTGGCGGGTTGAACTTCCCGAATATTGTCTATTCAATGGCTATCGAGATTCTCTCGCGAGCGGATGCTGCACTTATGAATATATTCGGCCTGCAGGGAATCGCTGAGACAATCAATGCGTTCGCATCGGAAGAAATAAAGCAGAAATATTTACCTGATTTTTCCGCCGGCAGAGTAACCGGCGCGATGGTCCTGACCGAGCCGGATGCAGGCTCGGACTTACAGGCGGTCAAGCTCCGCGCATTTGAGGATGACAGCGGCAACTGGTTCCTGCACGGTGTAAAACGGTTCATAACCAACGGCTGCGGCGATGTGCTGCTGGTTCTTGCCCGCAGTGAGCCGGACAGAAGTGGAGGATTGGGACTGAGCTTGTTTGTATGCGGGCCGGGGCCTTCGGTGCACATTCGTCGGCTGGAGGATAAATTAGGGATTCACGGCTCGCCAACGTGCGAAATATTTTTTGACAACACGCCGTGCGAGATAATCGGCGAGCGGCAGAGGGGTCTGGTGACGTACGTTATGAGCCTGATGAACGGCGCCCGTATCGGCATTGCGGCCCAATCGATGGGCATTGCCGAGGCCGCCTTCCGCATTGCCCGTGATTACGCTGCGACAAGGAAGCAGTTCGCAGTAGCCATCGAGAAGCTGCCGGCCGTGCGTGATATGCTCATTGATATGAAGATTGCCATAGAGGCAGGCCGAACGCTTTTATATGAAACGTCAAGGGTGGTAGATATGGAAATCGGATACGCCAAGCGACTTGAAACGAACGCGCCTGAAGATAAAACACAGGTCAAGCAGCTCAAGAACGTCTCAAGAAAATACAAAAGATACGCGACGATGCTGACGCCGATGAGTAAATATTATTGTTCCGAGATGTGCAACAGAGTTACCTACGATTCGATTCAGGTGCTCGGAGGCAGCGGCTATATGCGAGATTACCCCTGCGAACGGCACGCCCGCGATGCGAGAATTACAACTATTTACGAAGGGACGAGCCAATTACAAGTCGTTGCCGCGGTTCGTGGTGTCAGCAGCGGGACTGCCGAGAAATTCATCACCGAGCTGGCCGGGCAAAATTATGATACCCAGGTAAAAGATTTGCTCGGAACACTCGCCGAAGGAACAAAACAATTAATAGAGTCGATTGCCTTTATAAAAGAACAAGGCAACGAATATATGGACCTTTACGGCAGAGCGCTGGTCGATATGGCAATAGATTTGATTAACGGATACCTTTTCTGCGGCCAGGCCAGTACGAAAGTGGATATGCAAGTCCCTGTGGCTGAAAGCGGCCAGGCCGACAATGGCCAAACAGTTTCTATGAAAGAACGCAAGGCGACGATTGCACAGAGATACATTACCAAGAACGCACCGAAGATCGCAGCTTTGTCAGAGTTGATTCGCGCCGGCGATAAGTCAACATTTACCGATTACGAAACTATGGTTGGGCCAGTGCCTGTTGAGTGAATTAGAGAAGAGAGAAACTGTCATTGCGAGCGCAGCGAAGCAATCTAAAATGCAATAGATGAGATTGCCGCGCTCGGCTGCGCCTCGCTCGCAATGACACAGCACACGATACGAGATATGAACCTATGCTTAGAGCGGTTATATTTGACTTTGACGGCGTGATAACTGATTCGGAGATTTTACATCTACGCGCTTTTAATCAGTCCCTGGCCCAGTATGGTATCGAGATAACAAAAAATGATTATTACACAATGTATCTGGGCTTCAATGATACTGACTGCTACAAGCTGCTTATCGAGAAGGGCCTTCTCAAAATGGACGAGCAGCAAATCAACACTCTTATGATTCAAAAAAAGAAGATATTCGAGCAATTAGCGAAAGCCGAAGGCAAAATGATTGAGGGAGTGCGCGATTTTCTGAATATGCTCGAACAAAACAATATACCAATGGCGATATGTTCGGGGTCGCTGCTGACGGAGGTGGAAATGGTGTTGGAAGATGCCCGGCTGCGTCATTTATTCGAAGTTGTAGTCTCGGGCGAGCAGGTAAAAAAAGGCAAACCCGACCCGGAAGGCTTCCTGCTGAGCTTACAAAGACTGAATGAGAAGCGCGAAAATCCCATTACGGCCAACCAGTGTATCGTTATCGAAGATTCACACTGGGGTCTGGAAGCCGCCAAGGCGGCGGGAATGCACACTATAGCCGTGACAAACTCCTACGATGCCGAGCAGTTGAGCATGGCTGAGAAAATTGTTGACCAACTTAATAAGCTGAGTATAGACGACTTACAACGGCTTTGTGTGTGTTTGAACTCATGATAATTGCTTGCTCGTATCTCGCGAAGGCTGTCTTGTCATTTCGGCCGAAGCAGTCCGCATAGGCAACTGAACTGCCCATTCTATGTGACTACCAAAGTCTTGATGGTGCCCGGCTGGGGGTTCAGAACAGCTTTGCAAACCAGCTCCACGGCGGAATGCGCAGAAAGATTAAGATTGGCTGGAGGCAGAAACCGGCCAGAGCAAAGACCCACATCTCTTTGTTTTTTTGGTGTGCACCTTCTCTGCGGAACCTGCGCCAGGCGTGGATAAAGAGCAGCAGCGGAATCCCGCAATATATGCCGCAGAGAAAGACGGCGAGGCGCCAATCGAAACTCAGCGGCTCGGATGCGACCGCCCGGGCCTTTTCTTCACGGGCCTTTTCGCGCTGCTCCAGCTCTTTCTCGAGAGCAGCCAGACGGTCAGAGGCCAGATGTCGGCCAGCCAGCTCAATCTTTGCGAAATCGAGGGCTTCCGGAAGGTGTGTTTCAGTTCTTGTGTACTCAAGCAGGTCGATATCTGACAGACCCTGTATATAATCTTCCACTTGCCTTTCCATACTCTGTCTCCTTTGGAAGACAATCCGTATAGGCAACTCTTGTGGTCGGATCAAAGGTGTCGAGCCCGCTTACACAAGTGATATTATGGTCGGAATTATCTGAAAAAGCAAGAAAAGAATAAAGGTTTTTAGTTAGCGTTTAGTTTGTTCTGCCAACTACCTATTTAGCTGTAATGCGCCGGGACCTTTGATTTCAAATTTGATTTTGTCGGTCTTTAAGTCCCACTCGATTTCATCGACCGGAACGCCGTTAAAGTGGCAGGGCTGGAGCTCATTACCGTAGACGGTGATTATGGTCTTGCCGGCGTCGTAGAATAATTTGCTGCCGTTGAATTCCTTGTCCTGGTCTTCATAGGTAATCCCGCCTGTTGCGCTGAGCGTCGAAAGCTTAAGTTCACCTTCGGCGGTTTCAATAAGATCGGCCTGGACGTGAACGGCAGTGACAGTAACCTGCTGGTCATATTGGACCTGAGTTTTGACTATGGGGAAGTAATTAACTTTGAGCACGCCCTGTGAGGCGGCATCAGCAACAAGCTGATTTTTCTGAAAGAAATACTTGAGCGTCTGGAAGTTTTCTATAACCGCCCAGCACGGCTTGTTCAGGCTGAATTTCTCCGGCTGCGAATTCGGCCCGGGGACATCGGAGTTATAGATTTTTATCACGCCCGGCCCGGTCGCTAAAAACAACTGCTGTGCAGTGTCATAGTCGCACTTGAGGCATTTTAGCTCAACACCGCCCAACTCTTTTTCGCCCGCCGTTTTGACATTTGCAAGCTTTACGACGCCGCCGTCGGCGGTGAAATGTTTAATCCGGCGGCCTGAATCCGAGGACTGCTTATCTTTGTCTGGTAATAAATCTACAGTAAACTTCTGTCCCGAAATCACGTACCGCTGGTGGCTGTTGGGGTCCTCGCGAAGCATTTCGCATACACAATCACCTTCGAAGATAACCTGATTTAAGGCCGGCAAAAACCTGAGAAGTTTCTGAGAGGTTACTTTTACCGGCACCGTAGTTTGGTTAGGCTCGGCCTGAATTAAATCACTGGTGTAAAATCTAAGCTCCGATGCGCCAACGGCAACGGTATCGTCGGTAGATGCGCTATAATCAATCATCCGGGCTAAAAATGTAGTTCGGTCATTAGCATCTTCCAATTCTTTGGGCCTTTCGGTGCCGGTTATTATCGAGGCATTGGGACTGAACTTGTCGGAATATTCGTCGGCTTTTGCAGAACCCATGGGCGTAACGACAAATCCGCCGTCACAGGTTATAATAATATCTTCACACTTTTCAGACGATTCATTCGGCTGGTTTTGCGACGATTCATTCGGCTCGTCCTGCTTCGGAACAGTAACATTGTTTGTGCCGGCGTCATCCGGACTTTGCGGGCCTTGTTCGGCAGCTCCGGCATCAGTCTGATTTGATTGGCCATTCGAGGCCTTTGACCAGAAGATGTCGTTGATTGCAATTTTATCGTGAGCAAAAACAAGCTGCTCAGGACTGTCAATGAGCACATTTTTGCCAAAAATACATTCGTAGTATTCGCCCCTTCGGCTGCGCTCAGGGAAGGCTTTTCCCTGCTCAACTTCCGGTTGAGCGGCGATGGCTTGTGTTTGGCCCTTATCAGAAGCCACAACCGGTTCATCCGGCTGCTGCATTTTGGCCGGGCCGCCGGTATCAGCAGGGCTGTCGGCTTGCATCCTGGCTTCCGAACGGAAGCCCGTCTGCGAGCTTTTTATACGCAGACTCTCTAAATCAATTATTCTCAAATAATCAAGGCGCTCCAGTACGTCATCGTAGATAAGCTCCAGCCCGGTGCCGAGCATCTGGGCATCTTCTGAAACAAATTTGACGGGCCCGGCTGTTGTAAGCTGTGACTTTTCGCTTAGAAACGTTATGTCGTCAAGATAAATATTACTTTTTTTAACGTTACTTGAGCCCTCAGGAAGAATACGGATAACTACATTTCCGGTAAAAGTTGCGTCCTTCGGAGTTGACTTGCCAACTGCAGTTTCAACCTGGACGTTTCCCTTGTCAGCCGTGATGTAAAATTTGACATTTCGCTGATAAATATTCATATACGGCTTTTCAATTTCCCATAGATCTCTGACCTCGTGCAGAAGTCTTTCAAAGCCCCATTCCCGTTCAACTTCATTATTCTCATTGAGGGTTATGTATCTGGCCTTTCGAACGGTACCAACCCCGACCTCACCAATCATCCCAACTTCATTGTCAAGTCCGCCGTCGCTGCCGTCGGCAACAGAATCAATGAATTCGGCCCCCGTATCAGTATCCATCGGTATCGGAGGTGTTTTGCCTAACCGGCCGTAGAAAAGAAATATCGCAAGCACAGCGGCCAGCGAAATAAACGCTATAAAGAATTTTCGCATCTCAACAACCTTATTTTATACTCAAGGCAGGTATCTTGTCATAAGCTGCTGCCATCTGCCGGTGTTTTTAAGGATGTATTCTATTACCTCCCGCACAGCACCATTGCCGCCGGGGCGGGTGGTTACATAATCAGCATATTGCTTAACTTCATCAGCCGCATTGGCAACAGTCACACCGAACCCGGCATATCTTATCGCCGGCAAATCCGTCAAATCATCTCCGATGTAAGCTACCCTTTCCGGCGAAAGGCCGAGCTGCTCAAGAAGCTTCTCAAAGACAGGCAGTTTATTGTGACAGTCCTGAAATACATACTCTATCTGCAATTGTTCAGCCCGGCGTTGAGTCGGCTCCGAGGCCCTGCCGCTGATTAAGGCAACCTTCAGTCCTGCCCTTTGCCACATCCGAATTCCATGACCATCCATCGAATTGAAGAATTTGCTTTCACTACCGTCGGCATTAATAACCAGTGTCCCATCGGTCAGGACGCCGTCAACATCCATAGCCAATAATTCTATGTCTGTAAGGTTTGTCATAAAAAGTGAGCTAAAGTGCCTAAACTGAGCTAAAGTGACAC
>CAZLIO010000229.1:0-1509 GCA_964559025.1 uncultured Pirellulales bacterium
TTTTCCAAGAACTCTTTCCAGTTAGCTTAGTTTTCCTTTTACTTTTTTATTTTAATTTGTCTCTTATTCTTTTAATATACCCTTATGTTGAAAAAAGGGCTTGTTCAGATTTATACGGGGGATGGCAAGGGCAAAACCACCGCTGCGTTCGGATTGGCGCTGCGTGCAGCCGGCCAGGGAAACAAGGTCCTGATATATCAATTTTTGAAACCCCCGTCCCTTGATATCGGTGAGCGGTTCGCGCTGCAATTGGGCGCTGTCAGAATCAGGACCGAAGCGCTTGATGTGCCCTGGGATATGTCCGGATCTCTAAAAGACGAGCAAACCGTCGCCCGGATGCAGACTGCAATCAGCGAGGCCCTTGACAGAATCGCACAAACGGCGGAGAAAAAGTTTTACGATGTGCTGATACTTGACGAGATTGTATTTTGCCTTTCAAAAGGCCTGGCTAAATTGGAAGATATCAAAAATATAATCGACAGAAGAGACCCTCTTGTCGAAATTGTTATGACCGGCAGAGGTGCAACCAGGGAATTGATAGAATTAGCGGATTTGGTAACGGAAATGAAAAATATCAAGCACCCGTTTGATAAAGGAATAAAAGCAAGACGTGGTATCGATTTTTAAAACCACCCGGCTTGTTTGGATAGGCAGGCTGAGTTTGCTCGGGAAATGCTGGATTAGGTCTAAGGTATGATAGAGGTTGACAGATTAAGCAAATCTTTTCGGCATCCCAGACGGAAAGGCAAGGGTCGCCGGCAAAAAGACGCACGCGAAGGCGGGAAATTGTTTTACGCGGTGAGGAATGTCAGTTTTCGTGCTGAAACCGGGGCCATTTTGGGGCTTCTCGGCCCCAACGGCGCGGGGAAAACCACCCTGCTGAGAATACTCTCGACCGCATTGAAACCCAGCGAAGGCACGGCCAGGTTTGATGGCGTAGACGTAGTTGAAAGACCTCTTGAGGTCCGCAAAAGAATAGGTTTTCTTTCCGATAACACCGGGCTTTATGGTCGTCTCACCGTACGCGAAATGATCGAATATTACGGAAAATTGCATGGCCTGGAGCAGGCAAAAATTGACAAGCGTATGGATGAGCTTTTCAGCCTTTTAGAGATGACCTCTTTTGCCGATAAACGAAATGACTCACTATCATCCGGTATGAAGCAGAAAGTATCGATTGCCCGTACACATATTCACGACCCTGAGGTAATAATGTTCGATGAACCAACCACCGGGCTCGACGTTGCTGCGGCTGAGGCCATTTTGAATTTCATTGAATCCTGCAAAGCCAGGGGCAAAACAGTCCTCTTTTGCACACATCACATGCACGAAGTAGACAGGCTCTGTGATTTTGTTGTGGTCCTTCACAAAGGCCGGCTCTGTTTCGAGGGAAGCATTGAGCAAATGCGGTCCGATACGGGACAAACCCATTTGGACAAGGCCTTTCTAACTTTGATTGATTCGGTGGAGGTAAATCATGCGGCTTAATATTCTCACAATATACCTCAA
>CAZLIO010000229.1:1519-6251 GCA_964559025.1 uncultured Pirellulales bacterium
AAGGAAATGAAAGAAGTATTGCGCGATAGGAAAACCCTCATATTTATGGTGGTTTTACCCACCCTCGTAGTGCCTGTACTGTTGAACGTTATGATCGGATTCCTTGTCAGGGCTGAGAAACAAGCCCAGACGGAAATCCTCACTTTTGCCATCGTCGGAGCTGAACACTTACCTGACTTGGCCAACGCATTCAGCGAAGAGGAAGGATTCGAGAAGGTGAATATCCTCACACAGGAAGCGATTGCATCAGCAATTGAAGAAAACAAGATTAAATTCGGCCTGGTTATTCCTCAAACAGCTCGCGAACAGCTCGAAAGGGATGAACAGGTTGCTGTCCAGTTTTATTACAACAATGCCTCCGCTACCAGTAAAGTTAAGAACAGAGCCGGTAAAGTAATTCGTGAATTCAGTGAGAAATACCGTTCGGAACGTCTGGCCGGCCTTGGTTTGGATACCCCGCAAGAGCAGGAACATTTACTCAACCCTGTCACAATCGAAGAGCACAACACAGCCGATTTGCGAGAGGTGCTCGGTGAACGCGTCGGTGGGATGCTTCCCTACCTGTTCATCATCTTCTGTTTTATGGGGGCAATGTATCCGGCCATAGACCTGGGGGCCGGTGAAAAGGAACGCGGCACGCTGGAAACCCTTCTGCTGGCGCCGATCCCACGCTATCAGATAGTGCTTGGCAAGTTCTTTGTGATTTTCACCACGGGTGTGACGGCGGCCTTGCTCTGTCTTACAAGCTTGGGCGTTATGTTGGCGGCAAAAGGACAGGAGATTACCGGGGAATTGGGTGAGGTCATTGCCTCTGTGAGTGTGGTTGACTTGGTGTTGATAGCAGCAATGTTGATTCCAACAGCCGCAATGTTCGCCGCGGTATTGTTGAGCGTATCCATTTACGCCAAGAGTTTCAAAGAGGCCAGTGCCTACTGCGGCCCGCTCAATTTTTTGGCCATTGTGCCGGCTTTTATCGCTATGCTTCCAATAGTAAAACTTGATTGGTATTGGGCCATGGTGCCGATTACTAATATCTCGCTTGCGATCAAAGAGCTTATCAAGGGCACTATGAACTACGAGATGTTTACCGCCATTCTCGGTTCAAGTGTCGTTATTGCAGGTGCTTTACTTTTCTTCTGCTCCAGGTGGTTTGAGCGCGAAGCTATACTTTTTCGCCAATAAACGCATCCTTTTTTACCTAAAGACGTGCTTGAATCGTGCAGCTTATTCGAGTATTATGACGGTTAGAAGCTCTGTTACCTGCACACGGGGACGGGTTATATGGATTAGTAAAACAAGAGCATAAAACGGGAACTTTCGCTATGAGTCAAAATGTTGCCGCAATTATTTGTGCCGCCGGGGCCAGCAGCCGGTTCGGTGGAAAAAGAAAGAAAGCATTCGTCGATGTGGCCGGCAGGGCGGTCTTTCTACGAAGCGTAGAGCTTTTCGCAAACCGAGAAGACGTAAAACAGATTTTGTTAGGCATCGCCCCCGAGGATGAGGAGCTTGTGAGCATCAAATGGGGACCTAACCTGAAGTTTTTCAATGTAAAAATCTTTTTTGGGGGATCTGAGCGTTTTGATACCGTCAATAAAGGTCTCGAGCTTATCAAAGATGATATCGACCTTATTGCTGTCCACGATGCCTCTCGATGCTGCGTAACTGCGGAATTGATTGGCGCTGGTTTTGTCGCTGCCGCCAAAAGCGGTGCAGCCATACCGGCCTGCCCGGTTGCGGCGACGATAAAAGAAGTAATGGATAACACTATAATCAGGACCGTTGACAGGGCGAGTCTCTACGAGGCCCAAACCCCACAGGTCTTCGCCGCCGAGCTGCTCAAAAAAGCCTATGAAAATCTCAAAAATCTGGACCAAAGCAAAATCAGCGATGATTCTCAATTAGTCGAAGCGCTGGGTCATAAAGTAACAATCGTGGAGGCGAGCTCTTCGAATATCAAAATTACCCGGCAAAGTGATATTGCAATAGCAGAAGCCATTCTCAAGTCTATGCCTAAGCTTAGACCGAAAGGTCCCGTAGGGCCTTATGTTGAAGCTCAGTGGTAATATCTCAGAACATTGGGACGTAACTAAAGGAAAAAAGACTCATATTAATAAGGTTTCTGCAAAATCGAGGTTAGGCATAACTCTATCGTATTTATTAAGAAGGAGACTAAGCGATGAGAACAGTAATTTTTTGGAAAGCAACTGTTGTTTTACTAATGCTGCTGGCTGTGACGGCCGGGTGTAACGGACCGGCTGGTATAGGCGGCGGTGAGAAAATGCCGCTGTTGTTCGAGGCGGACTTTGAGGACGGTAGGCTTGGAGACTGGCAGGCAACCGACTCATTCGCGTGGCGAATCGAACCAGGACACGATGGCAAGGTGTTGGCCTTGTATCAACAGAGCGAATATGAGCCACGAGTCCGCTCGCCTTTCAACATTAACCTTGTTCGCAATTTCGTCGTCGGCAGCTTTGTGCTGGAGGTGAAGATGCGCTCTACGACGAAGGATTACGGCCATCGAGATATGTGCCTGTTTTTTGGACATCAGGACCCATCGAATTTCTATTACGTGCACATTGCCAACATAGCCGATGCTAACGCGAACTCCATCTTTATTGTTGATGCTGAGCCGCGGGTATCGATTGCAAAAACACGAACCGAGGGGACAAAGTGGGACGATAACTGGCACACCGTGCGCTTAGTGCGCGACGCCGAAGAAGGCACGATTGAGGTTTTTTTTGACGACGGGCCTGAACCGATAATGACTGCTGTTGACCATCGCTTCGAATGGGGCAGGGTCGGCGTTGGCTCGTTTGACGACACCGGCCAATTCGACGACGTTAAACTCTGGGGCGAGGAAAGATAAGAACCTCCAGGCACTTAATCTAAAGTTAAAGTAGCAGCTTGAGTAAGACCCCCGTTTCTGTTAGACTGTTACCTGATAGGAAAACAGAAATCTAATAATCAATATCGAAGATCCGGCGCCTTTTGACGGAGTAAATAATCAATAGTCAATTGATTTAGGGTAAAGATGAATGTACTTTTAATTGGTAGTGGCGGACGTGAGCATGCTATCGCCTGGAAACTGGCTCAGTCGAAAGATTTAACTAAACTTTACATAGCACCGGGCAATCCAGGCACAGCACAATGCGGACAGAATATTCCTATCGCCTCTGTGCATGCGGATGAGCTTCTGGACTTTGCACGTCAGAATGATGTCGGTCTTGTGGTGGTCGGCCCGGAGGACCCTCTTGCAGCAGGTCTGGTCGATGCGTTTGAAGCTGCCGGTATAAAGGCATTCGGCCCAAGCGCCGATGCCGCTCAGCTCGAAGCGGATAAAGCATTTGCAAAGCAGCTGATGCGCTCCAGCTCCGTCTCCACGGCTGAGGGCAGAACCTTCGACAGATTCAGCGATGCCAAAGCATATATCGCAAGCAGGGACGAGCCGGTGGTCGTAAAAGCCGCAGGCCTCGCCAAGGGCAAAGGTGTTTTTGTTTGTGATGACCCTGCGGATGGAATCTTAGCGGCTGAAAAGATAATGTGCGACAAAGTATTCGGCCCGGCGGGTGACAGAATCATCGTCGAAGATAAACTGCTCGGCGAAGAGGCCTCGATTCTTGCCTTTGTGGACGGGCGCAATATCTATCTTATGGAATCGTCGCAGGACCACAAGCCCATCGGCGATGGTGACACCGGGCCCAACACCGGCGGAATGGGAGCTTACAGTCCCGCACCTGTGGTTACTGAGGATTTGATGAATCAGATTACGCGTGAAATTCTTGTGCCGGTGGTCGATGGTATGAATCGAAACGGCACGCCATACAAAGGCATCTTGTACGCAGGGCTTATGATTACCGGCGGTGGACCGAGAGTGCTGGAATTTAACGTGCGCTTTGGCGACCCCGAAACCCAGCCGATTCTTGCAAGGCTGAAAAGCGATTTGCTGGAAGTTCTTCTGGCTGTCTGCAACGGCACATTAGACCAGATTACCCTCGAATGGGACCGGAGGCCGGCGGTTTGTGTGGTGATGGCTTCAGGCGGTTATCCGGGCGATTATGAAAAAGGCAAAAAAATAGTCGGACTTCAAGAAGCACAACAGCTCGAAGATGTTATTGTATTCCACGCAGGCACAAAAGATATGGATGGGGATATTGTTACCAACGGAGGAAGAGTCTTAGGCGTAACCGCCCTGGGACAGACAATCCGAGACGCGAAGGAAAAGGCATATAGAGCGGTAGATAAAATCAAATTCGACGGTGCTTATTGCCGTCGGGATATTGCGGATAAGGCGATTAAAGGAAGTAATGATTGATTGCCGAATAGAGTTGGTAGTTGGAAGTGTATAGAATACGCACAACGCTCTGAAAACTACAAACTCAAAATCATTTGTGTTCTCTATGGTCCGATTCAAAGTTCAAAACTTGAAACTCAAATCTGCAATCCGTTGGCTTGCGGAAGTGTTGATTCTGGCCGCTCTTCTATGGCTTTTTTTTATCCTGGCAGGCCGGGCCCTTTGCCACGTCGCTTTATCTCAGATTGCCGAGCTGACCAACACGAAGATAAAAACCGAATCTGTTAATTTTCACACGGATGGTTCGGTCCTCATTAAAGAGCTTGTCATCAGCCCCTACGAGAAGCGAAGCGATGATGATGCAATACTTAAAGCTAAAACAGTATTTGCACGCTTTAGTCTAAGGAGTTTATTGCTGCTGCGGCCACGGCTGAAAGTTAT